>NZ_JBMDWJ010000009.1:0-4254 GCF_048595215.1 Siphonobacter sp. | reverse complement strand
TGACCAAATCCAGGGTCTGAAAATTTAGGTTGCCCCGAGCCGCTTCCTTAAGTTTGGTTTCGGCAACAGTGTACTTCATAAAATCCATATCCGTAAAATCCCGCAGATAACCATTCGAAATGAACAGGTCTTTCCAGCCGTCATTGTCAAAATCAGCCAGTAAGGCCGACCAGCTCCAGTCGGTGGCAGCTACGCCCGAAAGTTGACCGATTTCACTGAACTGCAATTGGCCCCGCGGATCAGTGCCCTGGTTCAATTGCAGCATGTTTCGCATTTGCTGGCGAACGTACCCACTGTCAATCAGTAGTTTATAGGTATCGTATTCGTCGGCTCCTTTCAGCATTTTCTGCCGATGATTGTCCGCCGGTAACATGTCCAGCGTTACTACATCTGGTAGCGTATCGTTATTGAAATCCGCCAGATCGCAGCCCATTGAGAACTTCGATGTATGGGCCATACTGGAACGAATCGTTTCTTTAAAACCCGTATGTCTTCCCGAGGCATCGTGCTGATTGATGTACAGGCAGTCCTGTTCGGTATAGTCGCTGGTGGTGTACAAATCGGGCCATCCGTCGTTATTGAGGTCACTCACACCCACGCCCAGTCCAAAATTGATGGGATTGTTGAGAATACCTTCGTCCAGTGTTACGTCGGTAAAACGGCCGCTATCATTACGAAGTAGTAAATTTCCAAATCGTTTATCGGGCGTATTCCGCAGTTGCCGCGTATTAAGCAGCGGATTGAAGGTATGGTTGGAGTGATTAAGAATGAAGACATCGAGATCGCCGTCGCGGTCGTAGTCAAAGAAAGCCGCCTGAGTCGTTTGAGTACCGGGTAAATCCAGTCCGTATTTTTTGGCCTGCTCGGTGAAGTAAGGCACCCCATCTTTTAGACCTTCGTTAATAAATAGTTCATTCACCAGTTGCTCCGGCCCGAATTTCCCGGAATGGCAGACGTAAATATCGGGTCGCCCATCGGCATTGATGTCCACTATACTGACTCCGGTCCCCCAGGTACCATTTCCGGTTACCCCCGCCTGTGCGGTGATGTCGCTGAATTTCCAGTTGCCCCGGTTCAGGTATAATCTATGAGCTACGGTATTGCCGGAGAAAAACAAGTCAGGCAATCCATCCCCGTCAAAATCACCTACACCTACGCCATTGCCATTGTAGAGGTATTCATAGCGGAAAATATGGAGGGAGTCGGTCTCACGGATTTCATTGGTAAAGGTTACGCCCGACTGACTAGCCGGAATTTTCACAAATAATGGGGAAGGCGTACCGTGGAAAGCCAGCCAAAGAGGCAGGGCCATTCCGATCAGAAGGCCCAGCCCTAGCTTGGAAGGGTTCATACGATTAGTCAAGGAGGGTTAAATGAAGTAGTTTTAGGTTTAACTAGCGTATAGAATTTCTGTAGGGTATAAAAACTGGTAACAAAGAATAGAATGCCTGAACGTACCAGAACCATAGCCCTGCATGTTCGATCGAAACCAAAGGATTCACGGTTGGAATCAATCAAACGCAAGGTTTTCGTCGCCGGGCTCGTAGGTGATGTACACCAGAATGAGCGTCATCATTTCCTGATCACTTCGCATGTTTCCATCGGAAGTAATGAGTTTAGCAGGTTTAAAGGGGTTCATCGGATTTTCATCCGTGTTATCGTATTTTCCAATGACGTGTACCGTTGATCCGGTGGGAACAATGACCGGTTTTTTGTAACGATACAATTCCTGCCAGCGAAAGTCCCACTGCGGAATGTGGACCAGTGGCAGGGTATCGCCTTCGGCTTTGGTGGCATACGCCGTAAATTCTTTACCAATCTGGTGCATGTGGGGCCAGGCGTACAGCAACGTGATAGGCTTGTTGCGATAGGCAACTTTCAGACTACAAGTTTTCACATCGCCCCCAAACAGGAACAGAGGAGGGGTGATCTCCTTTTCACCAATTCCACCCGAACCCAGACTAATTACATTGACAGTACGACGAATGGGTTCTTTTTTGAAAAAGAAATTTACGCCACTAACGGTTTCTTCGTCTTTACCCGTCGGAGCAAAGTGAACGGTTAACAAAACAACGCCACGTTTGGGCATAACCCAGCCCATGCCTTTCGGGTAACTTTCAGGAGAGGCCCCGGGAATCCAGCCGCCGTAATAGGTCATTTTCTTTTTGTAGGGCATCCATTCCTGGTACCGCCAGGAATCGCCTGAATTCAGATCAACCTGATCAATGCTTTGGGTCAGGCTAATGGCGGGGTCTTCTACCGGGTGGATGGCGAAGTTGGCGTGGTGAATGACTTTCTTATTGGAAGAAGTAAATTCCAGAGCTTCCACATTCATCGCTTCCGCCAGTTCGAAAGGAATTTTGAACACCATGAACCGCTCTACGCCGTCGCCTTTTTGCAAAAAAGGTTTAGGCATCGAGAGCGTCAGATCCGGGACGCGATGGTAGGCCGTTCCGGCCTGTGTTCGTTTTTGCAGGGCCGTTTCCGCTTCCGTATTCACCTTGCCTTTGGGCATGTCATTGTCAATCCAGTCGGTAATCGTTTTAATCTGTTCGGGCGTGAGGCTACGTTTGTTGGCAAAATCAACGTAATGATCATCCGCCCGCCAGGGAGGCATATAACCCGAGTTAATGACTTTTCGGATGAACTTGGAACGTTTGCTAACGTCTTCGTACGAAATCAGTGAGAAAGGAGCTGCCTCGCCCGGACGATGGCAAACGGCACAATTGGTGTGAATGAGGGGTTGTACGTCGCGGTAAAAAGTAGCTTTTTGAGCGAAACCCGCCCGTGTTCCGAGCAAAGTCCAGGCTACGATCAAACCGAATACTAGGTAAGCTTTCATACGTAAGGGTAAAAAAAACAACCCACCGAACCGATCGGTGGGTTGGGTTCCTAAATTAATAACAATCAGGAAAGTATACAAATCGATTCCCTTACGGACGATCCCACCAAACGCGACCCGTAGCATCCTGCGTATCACGACCAAAGCCCGGTAATTGGGCCATTTCGTCGTAGGCAGCTTTCCGGTTCGTGTAGTTGGGTTCCGTAGGAGCGGGCAAGCCCAGCGGTGCCCGGCGGGGTACGGTCAAAGTAGCTCCGTTGGAAATCAGGGCGGGCAGTACCAGCGTTGAGCTGGTATTCGGGAAACCCGTACGCTTCCAGGTAGCCCAGCCTTCGCTTGGCTGACGCAGGAAGTGAATGTATTCCTGACTAGCGATCAAATCCAAGGCCTTAGCCGCTGAGAAAGCCACTTTAGGGTTCGACAGATAAGCCGTTTTCTCGGCAGCAGTCATCGGAGTATAGTTGGTCACTTTAGCTCCCTGTGCTACGGTATCATACCAATCCAGTGAAGCCATGATGCCCGCCTCGTACCAGTTCTTCGCACTTTCAGTCGTAACCGTCTGAGCAGCCAGTTCAGCCCGCATGAAGCAGAAATCGGCATACGTAATAACGGGGAAGTAGTTACGTCCATCACCCACGGTACCATTTACGGAGAAAGAAGCCTGGAATAACCGGGGCTGCACGTACGAGAGCGTATCAATCGTGGTACGGTTGCCGCTAATGGTTAAGAAGCGAGGCGTATAAAAACGCTGTATGTTTTGTTGGTTACGAGCCTGATCTGGACTCGTAAAACCGCCTACATAGCGACGCGTCGATTCTTTACTGCCGGCAGGTAATTGATTGGCGGCAATCAGCAAATCAATATTAGCCTGAGAATAATTATTCTGCGTAAAGAAGGCATCCAGACGCGGATCCTGCGTCTCCCACATGAAATCTACGAGTGGTTTAGATGCCCGCACGTTGGAGGGGTTCCAGTTCGAATCAGAACCACCCGTGAAGCTGGCGGGAGCAGTAAATACCCAGCCGTCTGCATTGCTACTCATCAAATCGTCGGCAGGTGAGCTAAGCACTTCCTGTACGATTGTCCGCATTTTGGCCGCATCCGCTTTGGCAAGACGCATCGCAATTTTAAGCCGTAGGGCATTCGCTGCTTTTACCCATTTTTTCGCATCACCTCCATAGTACTGATCCAGGTTTCCTACGGAAATCTGAGGAGCTGACTGAGTGGTCTTAAGCGTGGTAATGGCCTCTTTGATTTCCTGATCAAGCTGAGCAAAAAGGGCTTGTTGCGGATCATACTTAGGGGTCAAGGTTCCACCGTAACGAGCTTGGAACGCCTCCGAGTAAGGGATGCTTCCATAGATGTCACTCACGTAGAAGGCGTAGTACGCTTTTACGATACGACCCATACGA
>NZ_JBMDWJ010000008.1:0-6038 GCF_048595215.1 Siphonobacter sp. | reverse complement strand
CAAGCCGGATTGTCTTCCCAGAAAGACCTCGTTGCGGCTCGTGGCCAATTGTCGGCGGCGAAGGGGGAGGTTGACCGGGTCAACGAACGCCGCCGCATCATGGGTGGGAGTGGAGCTTCCTATATCGTGAAGGCTCCTATTAGTGGCTTTATCGTGGAGAAAACGGCCGCTTCTGGTATGGAGTTACGGTCGGATGATCCCGAAACGCTCTTTACCATTTCCAACCTGGATCAGGTTTGGGTAATGGCAAACGTGTACGAAGCCGACCTGAGTAACATTAATGAAGGCGACGAAGCAACAATTACAACCATCGCTTATCCGGATCAGGTATACAAAGGTCGAATCGATAAGGTGTTCAACGTACTCGACCCCGATAGTAAGACCATGAAGGTGCGAATTACGCTGCTCAATGCCGACTTTAAACTCAAGCCCGAGATGTTTGCCAACGTCATTGTTTCGTATCCGGGACAGGGTGAACGTATAGCAATTCCCGGTAATGCACTCGTATTCGATAAGAGCCGGAATTTCGTTGTCGTCGTCAATCGGCAAAATCAGCCCGTTGTGCGTGAAGTAACCATCTTTAAAACCATCGGGGATACGGTCTATCTCAACAGTGGCTTGCAGGCGGGCGACCGCATTGTAACGAAAAACCAACTGTTGATTTACAATGCCTTAGATAATTAATGGAGCCAGGCTCCGA
Source organism: Siphonobacter sp. (assembly GCF_048595215.1). Lineage (NCBI taxonomy): Bacteria > Pseudomonadati > Bacteroidota > Cytophagia > Cytophagales > Cytophagaceae > Siphonobacter > Siphonobacter sp. Next base: position 5,338 of record NZ_JBMDWJ010000008.1, on the reverse strand, counting down.
CCTTTCCCATGAATAAGTTCATTAAAGGTATTTTGTCCTTCTCGCTGAAGAACAAATTCTTGATCTTCTTTCTGACGCTGCTGGCCGCTGTGGCGGGTTTCATCTGCTATCAGAATACCCCCATTGAAGCGTTTCCTGACGTTACGAATACCCGGATTACAATCATTACGCAGTGGCCGGGACGTTCCGCTGAAGAGGTGGAAAAATTCGTAACCATTCCGGTGGAAATCGGGCTGAACTCCGTCCAGAAAAAAACGGATATTCGCTCGTCAACGCTGTTTGGATTGTCCGTAGTCAACGTCATGTTTGACGATGGGGTGGACGATGCCTTCGCTCGCCAACAAGTCAATAACCTGCTGGGAAATGTGGATTTACCCGAAGGCATTCGGCCCGAAGTACAGCCGCCCTACGGACCTACGGGGGAAATTCTCCGCTATACGCTCAAGTCACCCACGCGGTCGGTACGGGAATTGAAAACGCTTCAGGACTGGGTCATTGACCGTCAATTCAAAAGCGTACCCGGCGTGGCCGATGTAGTAAGCTATGGCGGGGAAGCCAAAGCGTACGAGATTTCCATCAATCCCCACCGCCTGCTTGATTACGGCATTACACCACTTGAAGTATTCCAGGCTGTACAAAGTGCCAACCTCAACGTGGGGGGCGACGTCATTGAAAAAAGTTCGGAAGCGTATGTAGTCCGGGGCATTGGGATGCTCGACAACTTACAGGACATCGAGAATACGGTAATCAAAAACGTGAAGGGTACGCCCATCATGGTACGTAACGTGGCCGATGTGGCCGAGTCAGCCTTACCCCGACTGGGTCAGGCTGGTCGCGACAAGGAAGACGACGTTGTCGAAGGCGTAGTGATTATGCGGAAGGGTGAAAATCCCAGTGAAGTCATTGCCCGGGTGAAGGATAAAATCAAGGAGCTGAACACCACGATTTTACCCGAGGACGTTAAAATCAATACGTTCTACAACCGCGAAACGCTCATCAACTTCTCTACGCATACCGTTACCCACAACCTGCTGGAAGGTCTGATTTTCGTAACCGTCATCGTCTTCATTTTTATGGCCGACTGGCGAACGACCGTAACCGTATCCATTGTGATTCCGCTAGCGTTGCTTTTTGCCTTCATTTGTTTACGACTGAAAGGCATGTCGGCCAACCTGCTTTCCATGGGTGCCATTGACTTTGGAATCATCGTCGATGGAGCGGTGGTGATGGTGGAAGGCATTTTTGTAACGTTGGACGAGATGGCTCACCGCGAAGGCATGACCCGTTTCAACAAGATGGCTAAACTGGGCGTGATTCGGAAAACGGGTACGGAAATGGGTAAAGCCATTTTCTTTTCTAAAGCCATTATCATTACGTGTCTGGTCCCCATCTTCTCGTTTCAGAAAGTAGAAGGAAAGATGTTCTCGCCCCTGGCCTGGACCTTGGGCTTTGCCTTACTCGGAGCCCTGATTTTTACGCTGACGCTGGTGCCCGTACTGGCCAGTATGCTGCTGAAGAAAAACGTGAAAGAAAAACATAACTTCTTCACGGATTTCATCACCCGCTCGACCATGAAAGGCTTTGGCTTTACGTACGCCCACAAGAAACTAACGCTGCTGGCTACGACGATACTCGTCGTTATTGGGCTGGCTGGTTTTAAACTATTGGGTACGGAGTTTCTGCCGGAACTGAATGAAGGTTCCATTTACGTACGGGCGACCATGCCGATGTCGATTTCACTGCCCGAATCCGTACGCCTGACGACGCAGATGCGAAAAGTATTCGAGCAGTTCCCCGAGGTAAAAGCGGTGATTTCCCAAACCGGACGTCCCAACGATGGTACGGATCCGACCGGCTTCTACAACATTGAGTTTCTGGTGGATATTTATCCAAAGGACGAGTGGAAAAGCGGTATCACGAAAGAGCAACTAATCGCTCAGATGCAGAAAAAACTTTCGGTATTTCCCGGCGTGGATTTTGGCTTTTCGCAACCCATTATGGACAACGTGGCCGAAGCCGTATCGGGCGTGAAAGGTAGCATCGCCGTGAAGATCTACGGAAAGGATCTGAACATTCTGGAAGAAAAAGCCGGAGAAATCGACGCTCAGCTGGCTACCGTATCAGGCATTACGGATCTAGGGGTGATTCGGAACATCGGTCAGCCGGAAATGCATATTTTGCTGGATGAGCAAAAGCTGGCTCTGTACGGGGTGAATAAAACCGATGCTCAGGCCGTCGTTGAAATGGCCATTGGCGGTAAAGCAGCCACGCAGATTTACGAAGGCGAACGCCGTTTTGACTTACGGATTCGGTACGCACCCAATTTCCGCTCAACTGAGGAACAGATTGCCAATCTGATGGTGCCGACGATGAACAATACGGAGATTCCCATCAAACAGATTGCCACGATCAGTACACAAACGGGTCCGGTATTGATTTATCGGGAAGGGAACGTTCGCTACGGAGCCGTGAAGTTTTCCGTACGGGGTCGGGATATGGGTGGAGCTGTGGCTGAAGCCCAGCAAAAAGTAGCTGCTGCGGTGAAACTGCCTCCGGGTTATACCGTGAAATGGGCGGGGGATTTTGAAAACCAGCAACGGGCCACGGCTCGACTGGCTCAGGTAGTACCCATTAGTTTGCTGGGCATTTTCCTGATTTTGTTCGTACTGTTTGGCAATGCTAAAGACGCCGGATTGGTACTGGTAAACGTGCCTTTTGCCATCATTGGCGGGATTGCCGCCCTGTTGATTACGCACGTCAATTTCAGTATCTCGGCGGGCATTGGATTCATCGCTCTCTTTGGTATCTGTATTCAGAATGGGGTAATTCTGATATCGGTATTCAAGAAAAATCTGCAAAAGAAAATTCCGCTCAACCAGTCCATTTCGCAGGGCGTATTGTCGCGGGTACGGCCGGTAGTCATGACGGCCATGATGGCGGCAATCGGTCTGATTCCGGCGGCTTTGTCTACGGGGATCGGTTCGGAAACTTCGAAACCTCTGGCGATTGTCGTCATTGGTGGTCTGATTACGGCGACCTTGCTGACGCTATTGGTCTTCCCGCTGGTATTTTATATGTCTTACCGACGGACGTATGCTCACTTGGTAGATCAGTTATAGGTTTAAGTTAATGCTAACAAGAAGAGCGACGTAACCATACGTCACTCTTCTTGTTTTTATCCTTTACTAGTAGAGGTTTTCAAACCTGTACCAGAATACAAAATTATCTAAGCATGCCAATCGAGTCCCTTTTATAACTTCAAAAACTCCACCCGCCGATTATTCGCCTTTCCCACCAGCGTATCATTCGAATCAATGGGTTGGGTTTTGCCTTTCCCATCGGTTTCCAGTCGGGATGCATCGAGACCAAAGTCTGAGATCAGAATACTTTTCACCGATTCCGCCCGGCGTTTGGACAGGTCCAGATTCGAGCTTTCATTCCCATCCGCGTCGGTGTGACCCACGATCTTCACACGTAGACTGGCATTTTCCTTCAAAACATTGGCAATATCCTGCAAGGCCCCGAACGAACTGGGTTTGATGCGATCACTGTTCACGTCGAAGAGAATCCCGTGCGTAGTAAATTTACCTTCGGTTAGCAATTTGTTGCGAGTATCCGGAGCACCCACCGCCAGCTCGATATTACTCACGAAGAAAGCTCCCTCTTTTTTATCGTAATCCGGAGCATAAGCGGCCAGCACAAGTGAATTCAAGGCCGTAGTAGTTTCCAGTGCCCGTGGCAGATCCAGCACTTTGGTACTATCCAGATAAACCCGAACGCGTTGTTTTTGTCGCCAGATGGACACCTTTACCGCATTTTTCTTGGGAACTACGAATTCCGGAGAGCCGTCCCGGTGCTGCGAGCCGATCAGATGCGAGGAGTAGTGAATACTTCCGGAACCCGAAGATTTGGGCCGGAAGCCAATTTTAAAATTGGGGGTTGACGAAGTAGATTCATCGGCTCCCCAGCTAAACTTCTCATCCGCATTTTTCGTCTGCATCAGACTAATGATAAACGTACCAATACCGGCGATGCCCGGAGAAGCCATCACATCCATTTGCAGGGTGAAATTTTCGGGCAAATTCTGCGTCAGATATTCCGGATAAAAAACGCCATCCTGATTCATACGTAGCCACTTTCCGGGTCTATTGTTCACTGTAACCAGTTCGCCACCCGTACGCGTATTCCATTGAGCCGGAAAATCGCCTATGGCATCCTGCGAGAAATCTTCGTGAACAATGATTTTTTCTCCCGGAACAAAATCAAAACGGGAATACGAGGTAAAAGCAACGGGCGAAGCAGGTGCCGCCGCTGGAGTAGCAGAGGGAGTAGAATCGTTAGAAGTACCCACGGTGCTGTTAGAGCCATTGGGTTCAGACGTAGGTGGCGTAGTCTCTTCGCCCGCTTTTGATTCCTTCTTTTTCTTCTTGGAAGTGGCCTTGTCGATCGACTGATCAATGGTTCGGTCAATCTTCTGGTTTACTTTCTGCTCTACTCTACTTTTAATACGGTCTAACAATTGAGCTTGAGCATGGCCCGCCCACATACTGACAACTACTAGTACCAAAAATTTCTGCATGCCTGAATAAAGAGTTAAGGAGTTTCAAATGCGGAAGCAAGTATAGCTACTTCTGCCGTAGCCTGCGGCTTTAAGAAGTACGAATACGAACTAAAAATGGATTACCGGTTGTCAGACCGGGTTAAATGCGTTTATTCTTTGGTGAAGAACGTGTACTGAATGTTCCAGCGAAATTCCTTACCCGGTTCGGCCTTGATTGGATTATACGGTTCCGGGCAAAACGTCGTACGCTTGGCCCAGCATACGATTCGGGTCAGTGGTTGATCGCCGGTGACGGTAATCCCTACACTTTTGTTTTCCACGCGGAGGTGGTAGTCTTTGGCGGTTGTACCGAAGCCAGTCAGGAAGACCTGCGTCGATTCGCCCGGCCCCAGTTCCTTCAGAAAATGCCAGCTATTCCCCTCCACCGCCGCCAGCGTACCCAATCCCTGGGTTTCGCCCTGGGTTTGGAGGGCAAACGGAAATGTGACCCGGCAGTCGGGACCCGTCGGCTGGCGATCCAGTACAAAGAAATTATGGTTATAGACGTTCGTTTCAATCGTTTTAGTACCGGTATTTTTCAGGCGGTGTTCCAATACCAGTATGGGCTTGTTAGGGAGAAGTCGAACCGTTTTTTCGTATTGGTACGAATACCCCGCCGCATCGATGAGTTCGTGTGTGAAGGTGATATGGTCCTTGCCCACGCGGGTCGTCCAGTGACCGGGATTGGTGTTTTCGTAGGAACGATAAAAACGGTAGGCGGTCGTATCTTTTTTACGC
>NZ_JBMDWJ010000007.1:0-34752 GCF_048595215.1 Siphonobacter sp. | reverse complement strand
GATGGCGATGTCTGAATAGCCTGAAAAATCACAGTAGATTTGAAAGCTGTAGAAAATGGTTGCCACCCAGAGACTCGTACCGTTATGATCGCTAATGTTGGCGTAGGCCGGGTCTACGACCATTGCCAGACGTTCGGCAATGACTACCTTTTTAAACAGGCCCCAGGCCATTCGCATGAGTCCTTCCTTGACATTATCCCAATTGTAGGGGAAGTATTCGTGGAACTGCCAGAGTACGTTCTGCGGGCGTTCGATCGGCCCCGCCACCAACTGCGGATAGAACATCACGTATAGAGCATAGATCCCAAAATGGCGTTCGGCTTTCTGATTGCCCCGGTACACTTCAATGGTGTAACTCATGGCCTGGAAGGTGTGAAACGACAGACCAATCGGTAAGATAATGCCCGGTAACAAATCCATCCCAAGCCTTGGAATATGTCGCGTATTACCCAGCAGATGCAAAACGGCTTCCACATTTTCGGCAATAAAATTGAAGTATTTGAAGAAGGCCAAAATACCCACATTCGCCACCAGACTTAGCAAAAGCAATGCTTTTCGGTTGCGGGGATTTTTAGTGTTTTCAATCCAGATACCTGCGATGTAATCAATGACAATCGTTCCAAAAAGAATCAGAATATACTTAGGAACGAAGATGAGATAGAAATAACAACTGGCCAGTAACAGTAATAGCCAGCGTCCACTCCACCGGAGACTGAAATAACTAAGCGTTACGATTCCGAAAAAGAGAAGAAATTGAAGGGAATTAAAAACCATTGGAAGTCGTATAAAAAACGCCCAAAACTAACGGTTTGGATTGAAAATTCATGGAAATAGGAGTATAGACCCCTGGAATTAACGGATTTTGGACGTCAGAATCTGCACCCCTTTTCCGCTGGTTGCATAGATGAACAGCTTCTGATAGGACTCCGCAAACTCAATTGTAACCGGGTAAAGGCTTGGAATGGGGGCCTGAATCATCGGTTCGCCCTGTAAATTGTACAGCATGGTACCCCGCGAATCCGTCACGGATAAAATTTTCGTTTCGGCTCCAAAAGCAAAGTATCTCAACTGACTTTCCGGCGTAATCGGGAAAATATTAAAGAGCGAATTGGCCTGTTTATCTAAAATCGTTACGTTTTGGTTGGTTTGCTGCACGATGAGCCAGTCCTTACCAGTTTCTTCTAATAACATTCTAAAACGGGTCTCACGGGATGGTTTAATCAGCTGTCGGTGCTGAATGATCTTTCCTTCCTGATTCATTTTTAGGATTTCACCAGAAACGCTAACCAGTTGCAGGGAGAAATCTGCGTCGCGATCGGTCGTTTCGACAAAAGCGGGCCCGTCAAAGTTTTGCTTTAGCTGGATGGGAAAATGCGGTAGAGCCTTGCCTTTCGCATTCGTGAGCGTCAGGTGGCCATTGGGTTCGAGCAACACCGCGTACGAATCACCCTGCGTAGTTACCTGAGTAATAGGAGTCAAGGCATGTCGTACGTCGGGAATAGTACCGGAAGGAACGAGGGTAAACGCAGCCTTACTAACGGTATACAGCCGTCCTTCGGCGTCGAGGGCCGAAAACTGGGTACGCCGTTCGGGCGTCTGATCGAAAATGGTCAGCCGATAGTCCAGCAGACGGCTGAAGGGTTTGGAAGCGTACAGTTGATAGCCTTTCGCCGTAGGATTCAGGATGTACAGGCGATCGGCGGTAAAGAGTACGAGCTGATCGCGTCCTTTCCCAAAGTAGTCCATCAACTGAATGGGAGCAACCAATGGACCCGACAGCCGGAATTTCACCGAAGGAGCCGCCCCAATGGCTATGGGAATCAGATCATGATCCTGCGTCTGAACGATCAGGTCGGTCGTACCCGTAATGGCATTCCGGTACACGTATGGCTCTCGCTGTAACGGTCGACCCAGCGGATTCGGAATGAGCTTTTGCAGAAATACTTTTCGCAGCAGACCCGGTTCCGTCGTAATGCGTCCTTTGGTCCAGATGAGGCGATGGTCGATTTTACCCGCCCGAACGCCGGTTTGCCAGGTAAGAAAATTCAGGCGTTTGAGCGGTTCTTCCAGATTGGTAATTGGACCTTTCCACTCATTCTTGAGGCCTTTCAAAACGGAAAACCAGGATTTCCCAGCGTTAAAAACCATGGTGAAAGGTTGTGGCTTCATGAGCCGCAGGACTTCCTGAGCCTGAGCCGAATTCATCCATACGTTCCCCCGCCGGTAATCCATGATGTAGTTTCGGATCACCTGCACATTGCTGCCAAAGACGGCGTATCCATCTACGATCGTGTAGTAGGTGCGAGGAAAGCCCTGAAAAGCACTGCCAAACCAGACCGCCGGGACCTCCGTCAGTAAGAGTTGGCGTACGATGTTTCCGGCCACTAATTCTTCAAAACGGGGTGCTTTTTCTTGTTCACGAATGGCGGCGGCATCTTTCTGAATCCAGCGAATAAAGGCTTTGGGTTGATTCAGCTTTACCAGTAATAAATTGCCGCCTTCGTTGAGTTCATCACTTTCCATGCGGCACAGAACTAGCTCCCGATTAACGTGGTAGTAAATGGAATCGGGTGTAACGGGGTAATTGTCCTGCCAGAGTGATTTCTGGTCCGCCAGTTCGGATTCGTGTTTCCGCTGGTAGCGAATAAAGCGATTGGCCCAGCCAATGGGGTCCGACAGGTTGAGCTTGACCATCGTGGCCGTTCCGTTGGGAATGAAGCGTTGACTGAGCATGCCGCCCGACTGCTGTCCGTCGAAGGTATGCCAGTAGGGATTGGCTTCCGGCAGGGTGGTGGTGGTCTGAACCGATAGCTCTTTCCGTAGTCCATCGACCTGGCATTGAAACGCCGTATTCGTGGGCAGTAGCGACAATAAAGCTCCTCCGGGCGATTGCTGATTCATGAGCCGTCCGGCCAGCAACTTCAAAGCCGGGCCATTCATCCAGAGTTTAGTTTTCGCAGTAACATACTCCGCAGGTACGGGTGGCGAAGTAGCCGGAACATCGAGTAACTTACTGATTTTCATAGCCACGTTTTCCACCAGTAGCGAAGACGGACTCAAAATCAAATAGTTATCGTATTGCATGAACGAAAACCGTTTACGGCTGGCCGCAATGGTAACGTCGGTAATGGCCTGTTTGGCCGTTTGATGGGTAAGACCCCGTACGGCTTTGGAATTGAGCGAATTGAGCTGACTTAAAAAGATCTGATCCTGAGCCTGGTAGGGAATGTAGAGTACGTAATTAACGGTACTACTGGTTTCTACGTGCAGAGCGTACGTAATGGTTTTACCGTGCAGAAAATTTGACAACTGAGCCGTGTCCGTTATCGCCTGCCGTAGAACACTCAGGGCGTCCTGAGCTTCTTCCAGAATCGGTAAATCGGAAAGCTTCATCTGGTACGAACGCAAGGGCTCGGAGGGATTCTGCAGCTCCGTACTCTCGACGGCTAGCAGGTAATCTTCCGGGATGTATGCCCAGGCCGAGCGTTCGTTCGTTGACCAGCGGTAGTACGCCCAGCAACCTAATCCAATAACGATAGCAAGGCCCAGAATCCAGTAAATACGCTTCACTAAGGGTCAATTTTTAGATAAATCGGTGAGCGGGGCATGAGCCACCGTATGTAATACCGAATGTACGGAACAACTTAATAAAATTGCCAGTCGGTTTCCCGACTGGCAGCGAATAAAAGGTTCCTCGTCGAAACTTCAAATAAAAATTGAGCTTACTTACCCCACATGGCGTTAGCGGTGTCGGGGAAGAAGAGCGAGAGTTCGGGTACGTTCATCGCTACTCGGTTGGCCCATTCCACGCCCTGCATCAGGGAGTGATCCTGGTTGGAAACTTCGTACTTCCAGGCACCGAAGCGACCACGGGAGTAGATGTCAAAGGGTTCCAGAGCGGGTAATACGGTTTTCAGAATGCCATCACGTTCAACGCTTGGCGTGGGATAACCGTACTCGAAACGGATATGGAATTTAGAGATGATGTCGTCGGCTGATTCAATCAGTCCATCTTCCAGCAACGCCTGGATGGTTTCAGCCATCAGCGTTTCCTGGTTCACGGGTTTCTTGGGCGACTCACTCACTTCTACCATCAATGACCACTGCGTATGGATGTCGGGTACGTTGTTGGGAGAGTAGTTCGAGAATACCGTAATCCGGTAGTAGGGACTATTGGATTCGGGGAAGTACATCCAGCACTTTGTCGCCAGTTCTGCTTTGGGTTGACCTTTCAGACCAATACCAATCACGTTAGTTGATGAGTGCTTCAGGCCCTGAGCTTTCTCCACAACGGCTGGGTCGAGGCCCTGTACCTTTTTCGTGAACAAATCAACGGGCATGGTATTCAGTAACGTCTGATAACCTACCGTACGACCGTCAGCCAGCGTAATCTGCTTTTGTTCCGCATCAACGCTGGTTACTTCGGCGTTGAGTAGAATGTTTTCGCGACCAACCAGATCACCTACGGCTTCCCAGATTCCCCCGGTACCGCCGTGTTTGGGGAACTGGAAGGTGGCATTGGGGCCCCAGGAATAATCGTCGTTATTGAATAAAATATTTTTGGTAATGCGGTGCAAATCCACAACGGATACGCGTTCGCCTACCCATACGGCGTTCATGTCTTCGGTCGGATAGGCCCAAACCTTGAAGTTATACGGGAACATGAAAACTTCGCCCAAACCTTTACCCTGCGTAGCCAAAATCCATTCGCGGAAGTTTTTAGGCTTACCCTGGAAAGGATTCTTATACAGGTCGATTAGACCGTCCAGACACTTCCACATCGTATCCTGCGAGAGGTATTTGATGTTGTTCTGGAAAGGATAGGGTACGAAACGGTTCTCAATCCAGACCCAGCTTTCGCGTTGGTGTGTCAACCAGCCATCGGCTCCGAGAGCCTTCAGCATCAGGTCGTCAAAATACTTATAGTGAGAAAACTGGACGTGTCCGCCTACGTCCCAGGTAAAGCCTTGTTCATCAACGAAACTGGTGGCCAGCCCTCCAATGTGGTCTTCTTTTTCCAGAACCAGGAAATCGGTGATGCCCAGTTCTTTTAAACGATACGCCGCCCCCAGACCCGTCGGGCCTGACCCAATAATCACATACTGATAATTCATGCCAAATAATTTTCTAAATGAGTCAGAATGGTACAGTTCAACAGTTACTTAGGATTTGATGGCTTTCACTTTTGAGTTGAGCTCCTGGCGGAATTTGAAGAGCTCCTGGAAGCTTTGCCAACACACTTTCAGTAATTTCATTTTTTGAATGGAAACCTCACCGGTTGCCCGTTCCTTGTGCGTAATGGGGATATCAAAGGTTTTGTTACCCGCCTTGCGAGCCATGATAGCCAGGAAGATATTGGGGGCAAACGGCAGTGGCGTCGGAAGCTGAGCGAGCAGCTTCTTCAGCAAACTTCCTTTGATGAGGCGGAAAGGAATATTACTATCGGAGATAAACGTACCGTAAACGGCGTACAGCGAGTACTTCAAAACCCGGGTTACAAAAAGCCGGAACGTTGCATCGTGCCGTACTTGACGGAAGCCCATGATGAACTCAGATTCATTCCGTTTTTCCCAAAGTTTCAGGACATCTTCTGCTACGAACTGATCGTCAGAATCCGTTTGAAACACCCATTCCGAGTTAATTTCAACGGCTTTTCGGTATGCATGAACGACCGCATTTCCGTGACCTCCATTTTTCTGATGGACCACCATCAGCAGGGGGTACTTCGGTGCAATTTGATCTAACTTGGCTCCGGTTGAATCTTTAGAGCCGTCGTTTACAACAATCAGGCGGGTTTCGCCGAGGGGTTGGAAGTATTTTTCAAGGAATGCCGACCAATTTTGAACAACGGTTTCAATGATTTCCTCCTCGTTGTAGGCAGGCATTACAATGGATAGCAGAACAGACATGAAATAACTATTGGTTGGGGACTAAAGGCAACATGATATAGGTTGATGCCGCAAAGGTAGTGCAATATTTCGATGAATGAGTTTATACTCACGAGCTTCGTTGCTTTCAGTCGAAATAAGATCAAACGGTATTAAGCCATGTCCCGGGTTTATACGATATAACTTTAAGATGAGCACTTTGTTTTTAAGGCTCTGGATTAAAAGTGCCTTGTTTGAACGAACATAACAATTCCTTAATTCACTTCCTTACCAGTTTTGCGGCAAAGTTGGGGCTTCTGGCCGTGGTTCAATAGTAATGGATCGCCCCGTCTGGTAAAAGCGGGGAGAACCCGTATCGGTCTGCCGAACCACGAAAACTAGATATAACCCTGGCTCGTACTCCGCGTGAGAAACGGCAGTCTGTGAAACCGGCTGAACGTATTGCTCACCGGTCGGAGAGGCAAAGGGTTGAGTGATCGTCGTAAAACCAAAGGGTACGAGATACGATTTTTTCAGACTACGCAGTAGGTAATACGAATCAAGGAAATCCTTTCCAGTCGGCACTCCTTCACTCGTCAGCAGGGTATACGCTGCCGACGGTTGTAGAGAGATCGGGTAGGGTTTCCAGCGGGAGAACTCACCTTTAATCATGTCGTCCGCGTACGCATCATACCAGGCCGGAGCCGGGTCATTGATCAGGGGCTCTTTTACCGGTACCCGCGGGTACGTCCAGTTGAACTGCATACTCAGCAACTGGTTACGCAGGCGAAGCGTATCGTCATAAAAGTACGAATAGCAACCGAGCAGAATGGCTACGCCCAGTACACTTGCTGTAATCCCAATTGCTTTTCGCACGGTAGTCGAGACCTGCATCAGTAGCCAGGTGTATACCAGCATCGCCAGCAGAATCGTGTAGATTTTGTATCGGCTGGTCATGAACGTTGCTTCGTCAAACCCCATTCGTCCAATCGCTACCATCACTGTCGTGCCGCCAACGAAGGCCAGCATACCCAGTAAAAAGGTATCCAGCGAAGTCAGCTTCGAACGCCAGGCCTTCCAGCCCAGTTGCGTGGTCATGCCCAAAGCAGCCAGGACCAGCAGGGCTCCGGTCGCCAGTACCACCAGTGTCGACTTGCGGGGCCACAAGGGTTCCGTAACGGATCCGGAAAACAGCAAGACGGACCGAATGAAGGTCAGTACTTTATTAGTAACCGGCTGTGTAGGCTGCTCGGTTTTGTTGTAATACAGGAAATATAAAATCCAGAAAAGAACGCCCACACCCGTCCAAAGCCAGGCTTTTTTTCGGGAAGAGCGAAGAACTAATAGTACTGCCCCAATGGGCCAGAGTAACAGGCCGTTGGTACTAGTAATTCCCGCCAGTATTCCCCAGCCTATGGCCCAGCCCAGCGTACGGTGATAAGACAGGGCGTACAGTCCGCACGCGACCCAGGCAACGACGCTAAAATTCTGCAAAGCGGCCATGCCCCAGTACATGTTTTCCCACTGCGAAAGATTGAACAGCAGAAAAGGTAGCGGCAAGAGATAAGCCAGCGAGCGATACGGTTGCAGGGCTTTCCCCCAAACTACCAGCAAAAGCAGCAGCGAGGCATTGCCCACACACATCAGGTGCACGAAGTTGAGTTTGCCCGTTAACGTGTAATCCAGGAAGGAAATGATTCGATCATACACGATCCGGTGCTCATTGTGCTGTCGCCAGAACGCCTGAAATACCTGCCCCAGGGTTTCTGCCGACTCAACCCGTTCGATGAACGCCCGTAAGCCGTGATCATCCCACTTGGGAATATTAAGTGCGTAGGTATGAAGCAGGCTGAAGTACCAGAAAATGGGTACCAGACCGACCAGCAGAGCCAGAAAAGCGATACTTTTTTTAAGGGACATTCCGAAAATCAAAGCCCGTGAGGGGCCGCTTCAATTACAGGGTTAAGGCTTGAAGAATAGAGTTGGGGTCGAGGTGAGAACGTTGCTGGTGATACGCCTGATCGCCGTATAACCCACCCGGATAGCCCTCGGCCCGCAGACTTTTGAATGATTTCAGCGAAAGCCCGCGTTCGAGTATCTGTACCGATAATTGCTGAGCCAATCCACCAATGCTTACGTGTTCTTCAGCTACTAATACATGACCAGCAGATTCGAGTAAGTTTGCTACTTCATCCGTGAGCTGTAAGGGCAGAGTAAGAGCCGTAAGTACATTCCATGGCTGACCCGATTGTTCCAAAGCCGTCAGTACATTCTGAGCAACTGGTCCCAGGGCTACTACTGTACCCTGAGCATCGGGGTAGGTACGCAGAATGCGGAAGGAACCCGATTCACGTTCAAACGAAGGCGTATTTTTTCCGTAGCCCAGTCGAAGATAAGCCGGACGAGCTTCCCGTACCATGCTTTCGATGCTGAGTTCCACTTCGTCGGCAAAGGCGGGTACCCAGCACTTAACATTTTGTAGCGGACTCAGAGCCGCCATATCTTCAATGGCGTGGTGCGAACTCCCCATGATCCCATAGCCGTAGCCACCGCCATTTCCCACTAGAAAAACGGGCAGGTTGTGCAGACAAACATCATTGCGGAACTGCTCCAGACAGCGATAGACAATGAACGGAGCAATGGAATAACAAAAGACTTTGTAACCCCGGTAGGCCAATCCGGCGGCCATACCGACCATATTCTGTTCGGCCACACCGGCATTGATGAAGCGGGGTCCCAGGGTTTTTTGTACATTTTCGAGAGCGTTATAACCTAAATCACCCGTAATGAATACGAGTTTCTCATCCGCCGCTCCCAGTTTTTCAATGGCTTCACTAAATTCTTTTCTCATGAGGAATTAGTTGTCAGTTTTCGGTTTACCGTTTTCAGTTGAAAGCACTGTTCAATTGAAAACGGTAAATCGAAAACAGTAAACTACATTACTTTTTCTGTTGCGTAACCAGCGTTTTTATTTCTTCGGACGTCTGGTATTTCTTGCCACCTTTACGGACAACCGTTCGGATGAACTTGGGTCGCTTTTTCGTTTCTTCAAAAATCTTACTGATGTACTCGCCCAGGAACGACAGCCCCATCAGAGTTAAACCGCCGAACAGCGTAATCAGGATAATTACCGTAGTAAAGCCCTGTGGGGTGTCCGGTGCAAAAAAGTACTTGGCTAGAATCTGATAGAAAATGCCCAGTACGGAAAGTCCCGTGAGGGTAAAACCCGCGTAGCTCATCAGTTCCAGCGGTACGAAACTGAATGAGAAAATGGCCTTTTTCGCCCAGCCAATGTTTTTCCGCCAGTTGTTGGTCGATACGCCAAACATACGCTCGGGCCGCACGTAGGGAACGCCCGTTTGTTTGAAGCCCACCCAGGCCCGTAATCCCCGCAGGAATTGCTCGGTTTCGGGGAGAGCGACCAGTTCTTTGACCACTTTCCGATCAATCATGGAGAAATCACCGGCATCGCGGGGGATGGGGATGTAACTCAGACTTTGGAATATGCGGTAAAAGAGTTTGTAAAACACGTGCATGTGCGGTTTCATTTCCCGCTGTACCCGCGTTCCGTAGACCACTTCGAAGCCTTCCTGCCACTTTTCGTAGAAGTCGGGAATAATCTCCGGTGGATCCTGTAGATCCCCATCCATGAGCACGACGGCATCGCCCGTTGAGATTTCCATCCCACTCAGGAACGCCGACTGACTGCCAAAATTCCGCGAGTGTGTGATGCCAATCACGTTAGGATCTTTGGCACACAACTCTTCCAGCACTTGTTCCGTATTATCGGGCGAACGGTCGTTGACGAAAATGATTTCATACCGCACCTTCATGGCGTTGAACGTCTTGACGAGGCGTTCATACATGTAAGGCATGGCCTGGGCATCCTTGTAGCAGGCAATAATGGCCGAAATCACCGGATTCAGATACGGATTCTGGAAGGCCGGAATGATACGTTCCTCGTACCGATGTCGCTCCTGCCAATCGTAGGTACGTCGCAGACCCTGAGCCAGCGTATACTGAGCTTCCCAGTTCAGATCCCGGCGGGCGGCTGAAGGATCGCCGTACCACTCGGCCAAATCCCATTTGCGGTTTTGCATGGTGCCGTACACCGCTTCCTGGCTAATGCCGAAGTGTTCCTGTACCGTTTTCACCAGATCGGCGATGGTGGTTTTTACCCCCGATGCAATGTTATAGGAATTACCGCCAATGACGTTGAAGTCGGCCAGAGCAGCTTTCACGAAGGCTGCAATACAGTCATCCACGTACACAAAATCGCGGGAAATTTCGGGGGATACCAGCGGAGGCAGTTGCCCTTTTCGAACGTTCTCTACCAGACGCGGAATCAGCCGGTCAGGTTCTTCCCAATCGCCGTAAATGGAATACAGTCGTAAGTTGACCGCTTTTTTCCGTTGTACCTGGTGGTAAAACTGAATCAGATACGCCGAAGAAACCTTCGATACCGCATAATGACTGTTCGGTTCAACCGGATCCGTTTCGGCGGGAGCCGTACAGTTAAAGCCGTATTCGGAACTGCTGCCCGCGTGCACATACACGGTTTCCGGCGTACAGTTTTCCAGAATATTTACCGTACCTATGACGTTGGTTTCGTAGGTAAGGATGATGTTCTGCTGCTTGGAGTAGGCCCCATACGCTGCCAAATTGAAGACGGTTTTGGGTTGCAGTTCATCAAAAACTCCCTTTACGGACGTGGGCGAAACAATGTCACAGTGAATGACATTCTCCGCTGGTACGTCAAGTAACTTCAGTCGCCAGGCTTTGCGGGCGTCGTGGGTAAGGGTATACACGTCCTTGCGAACGGCAAAAATCTTTTCAAACAGGGCAGCTCCGATAAACCCACTGGCTCCATACACGAAGATGGGCCCTCGCAACTGCAAAATATCGTCACGTAATAATTCGGTCATTAGATAGGGTAGTTTACAATTTTCAGTTTTCAGTTTTCAGGAAGAAACCCAACTGAACACTGCAAACCGACAACAGTAAACTAAAGATCGTGTTCTACAGATAGTTGATACGCTTCGATGACGTCTTTCTGGGCCTGGGCGTACAGGTCCGCGGACATGGGGAGGTAGTGCCATTCCATGCGGTTTTCCATGTACGAGATGCCCTTGCCTTTGATGGTATTGGCGACGACTACTTTCGGCTTGCCGTTGCGTTGGGTGCGTAGCTGTTCAATCGTTTGAATGATGCCCGCAATATCATGACCATCGATCTCAACGACGTCGGCTCCCAACACTTCGTATTTGCGAGGGTCCGCCGAATCACCTAGAATATCCTGGGTGTGGCCAAATCCCTGCAAACGATTCCGGTCGATTAATACTACTAACTGATCGAGCTGATTGTTTACAGCAAAGTGTAAAGCTTCCCAAGTTGTCCCTTCATTAGTTTCCCCGTCCGACATCAAAACGAACGTCAGAGCGTCCTCACCGCTCAGCTGATTGGCTTTCGCAATGCCCGTAGCAATGGGCAAACCGTGACCTAAGGAGCCGGTGGCAAAGGGAATGCCCGTATGTTTATTGGGAGCGGGGTGAGCCGGAAGCGTTGTGTCGTTTTTGTAGAACGTCTGGAGGGTGTCGTCCGAAATTTCACCGAGATGATTCAGGCACGTATACAAAGCCGCTGCGGCGTGTCCTTTGGACAGGATAAAGACTTCCGAATCCCGCTTTTGTTTGACGAGCGATCCGATCATCAAATCCAGGCAGCTCATCGAACAGCCAATATGACCTGCATTGGCCATTTTGTAGAGTTCGAGCGTCTTCAGTCGCAGTTCCCCGGCTAATTGTTTCAATTCAGTTTCCAACATGGAAAGTAAGGCTGGCAGTTGAAAATGGTTAATGGTAGTCAGGCCCGTAGAGGGCTTATGCTGAGGTCGGTACCGTAAGGCTTTTCGTGCAAAGAAACCTTAGTACCGATATTTAGAACGTTCAAAATCGAAAATCAGACGTTTTTGACCCGTTGATTTTTGCCAAAGATACAACTTATCCTGCTCAAGGGAGTCAATTCGTTGCCAATACGAGGCATCTTTCGGTAAGTAGACATTGGTCAGCTGAGCGTCCAGAATCGAGATTTTAATGCTCGCTGTGTACTCATCCGCTGATCCATACACATCCTTCACACCGCTGGGGTACAGAATGGTATCGCCGGGAGCGTACAGCTTTTTGATCTCCTGAGCCGCCGCCCAGTACGGATTCGCAATCCGGGCTTCCGAACGGTACGTGTACTTGGGTGATCGGTCTTCGTAAATTTCCTGTAAAACCTGAACCAGCCAACCTATCTGAGCGACGCAGGCTATACCGACGACCATTTTACTCCAGAGCGGGAGGCGTCTACTTTCACGTAAGGCAATGGCAATCAGAATCAACGCATACGGAAAGGAGAATCCACCGTAGCGTTGCGTAATACCAAAGGTGTGTCCGTTTTTCAGGGACATTACTACTAGAAAAGCGGTCGGTAAAAAGGTAAGCAGCACGAAAAAGACGAGTAAGGGTCGTTCGGCCACCGCCCGGTTTTTGAACGCGTATACCAGCAGTACTCCCGCCAAAATCATCGAACTCTGGAAAGCCAGGAAGGCAAACGGCTGAGTCGTGTATAAAAACAGGGATGCGAAGGTTAATACAATCGCAATCAGCGACCAGCGAAACTGTTGTTTGCGTTGGTACTGCCAAATGGCAAACAGGGAGAGTACCGTGGTAATGGACAGGATAATCAGATTCCGTTTGCCACTCAGACGGCTAGCCAGTCCGTTGCTCACCCAAAACTGATCAGCTAATACCGGAGCCAGTTTCTTCCAGATATTCGGAAGAGTAGCTTGGGTGATCATGCCATCCGTCTGCGTATCCGCAATTTTTTTGTAGAGTTCTCCCTGATATTTCAGCGTGTGTAGCGTGTATTCGCCGCCTTTGCCGGGCGACATCCACCAGACCATGCCTAGTACCGGGAAAATCAAAGAAAGAGCTAAGCCAATCCAGATTCGCACGTTCCGGACGTAGAGCAATACGTACAAGCCGTGAATACCAATCACAACGATGCCCAGGAAGTGACAGAACCACACCAGCCAGGCCAGCAGTCCGTACCAGAGGAATTTGGTCCAGTGCACGGGTATCGGAGAGCGAACAATATCCAGAAAAACGTCCGTGGCTAGCAGCGTAAAAAAGAACGTCATCGAATAGTTACGGGCCTGATGACTGTAAGCGACGAAAAACGGCTCGATAGCCATTAATAAAGCCACAAACAGAGCCATTCGATCACTTTTCAGGTGTTTTTGCGTGAAACGGAAGACCAAAGCCACCGTCAGAACGCTGAAAATGACCGAAAGCATTCGGACCGCAAAGTCACTCATGCCAAACAAAGCCACCCAGGCGTGAAAGAGCACGTAGTACGCCGGAGAATTCCCAATATCACTCCGGTTGATGGCTTCGTAATAATCAGCCATGTGCTTGGGCCGCCAGAAATCCTTGGGTGTGAAATATTTCTGGTGTAATTCGGGTTGATTGGCACCCTCCAATGGTACGCCCTGCGAAACCAGCAGGGTTGATTTTTCGTCGAAAAACAGACTGTAATCGCCGAGCGTATACAGTCGTAAACCGACCGCAAGAATAAGAATTCCAGAGAGAAGAAGGTAGATAGTGGGTCTTGACATGGCACCATGTATTCAGTCCGGTTAGACCGAATCAGCCGCGAAAATGATTAAAAACCCACAGTCCTGCAAATCAAGAATAGATTTGAAAGCAAGCTCATCCCCCGGTACTTTGTCCTAAAACGGGGTGTAAAATGGTTCAGCGAAAGCTTATTTCCGTAAAATCGTGAATTCTACCCGGCGATTTTTTCGTCGGTTTTCCTCGCTGTAATTGTTCGTAATCGGGCGACTCGACCCATATCCTTTACAGATAATCCGGTCTTCTGCAATGCCTTTAAAGACCAAAAAGCTCTTGATATGCTCCACGCGTTGCTGGGATAAAACCAGATTGGCGTTGAAATCACCCTGGTTGTCGGTGTGCCCTTCCATCATAATTTGCATGTTGGGATTTTCCGTCATCACCTGAACGAGTCGGCGTAATTCCGCAAAGGAAGCCGAATCTACTTCGGGTTGACTTTGCTCGAAATAGACCGTATTCATGACGATTCGGGTGCCTTTTTCCATGGGAACCAGAAGCAGGTTCTTACGAATTTCCCGGTACCGTTTTTCATTCCGTAGATCCAGCTCTTCACTCTGGGCGTAAAAGCCCTGTTTCGACGAGTTCAGACCGTACAGTTTTTTGAGCGGAAGAATTAATTTATACTCCCCGGTTTCGGGATTAAATTCCGTTTGAATACTGTCTTTTTTGCCTTCCAGCACCTGAGCTATCACGTCGGCCGTCATCGGTTTGAGAGTATAGGCATGGAGCACCGTACCCGAAACAATGACCACGGGTTCGGGTTTGATGGCTTCATTGATCCGAATCCGAAAAATATCTTCGCCACCGAGGGAATTCTGGTCCGAACACAGGTACGCGTAATCACCCGAGGCAGGTACTGTAAAGTAACCATCCCAACCCGGCGTATTAATGTCCGGTCCCAGGTTTTCCGGCTCCGACCAGCGTTGCCAGCTATCGTCGAGGCGACGGCTTACAAAAATGTCCTGATCGCCGTAGCCCGCCCAGCCTCGGGTACTGAAATAGATGGTCTTCCCATCCGCCGCCAAAAAGGGCGATCCTTCTTCTTCGGCGGTATTGATGTCCGGACCCAGGTTGCGGGGTGGGGACCACTGCCCGTTTTTTTGCAGGAACGAAATGTACAAATCCCGGCTGCCCCGCGAATCACTGCGGTGAATGGCCATGAGCATCGTCCGCTTGTCGGGCGAAAGCGAATATTCGGTGAAGTAGCCATTTTCATCCCGTACTAAATCCAGCTTTTCAATAATAACGGGTTTAGGAAACGACCAGCCCGCCTTGCCTTTGTAGGAAGAGGAAATCCCGAACTGCATTTCGCCATTGGGCATATACTGGTTAAGCAGCAGGGCCGTACGGGAATCCGCGGAAATGGAGCAAATCGCGTTGTGATCTTTGTTGTTGAGCGGAGCCCCGATGTTCTGAGCCGGTTGCCAGACGCCGTTCAGGTTTTGAGAAAACCAGATATCCTGCCGTTTCATCGCCGGGGCTCCCGGAAAATCAGACATGGGTTCGCCCATATTGTCAGGGTGATTCCAACGCGTAAAAAAGAGCGTTTTGCCGTCCGGAGCAATGATGGGATTCAGTTCTTTGGCCGCCGAGTTAATGGCCGGCCCCAGATTTTCCTTGACCAGTTTCTGCGGAGAACGGCTGGCGGCTAGTTTGATAACGGGTTGGTACGTTTCCGCACCCAACGAAATACCGATGGCATCAATCTGGTTCATGCCGGGTCGGCGGGCGGTGTTTAGCACCACGCGTATGGCGGAGACCCGGTAGGGGGTGAGAGCGGGAAGCTTGATCGACCATATCTTTCCTTCGGTCGCTGGTACGGCTTCCGAATTAGAAAAAATTAATTTTTCAGCCCCTTTTTCGTCGCTGGCCCAAACCTGATGTACACAGCCCGCTCCGAAGTTTTCAACCACAATCACTTGCCGGATGCGAGTGAGCGTATCAAAAGCTACTTTGACAAATTCCTCGCCCGAATCGGGCTGAGCGGGTTGCCAGGCAGCCTTGCTAGAGCCTGCGTAAGGACCCGTATTGGGTTTGCCCAACACCTGTATTGCACGGTACGCCGGATCATTACTGGCTGTTTCTGAAGAAACCTGTAGAACTTTCGAAGCCCAGTAGATACGTTGAGCCTGAAGGCTAAATCCCCAAAAAAATAAAACTACTACTAGCCCAATCGCTCGTTTCATGAATCAAAGACGGTGATAAAAGGAGTAACCCTTCTGCAGAAATTAGGTGGTGGTACGCAGAAAATGGTTGCTCCGGTACTTCTTAACGCAAAAGCTCAGACCTCTTATCTCTGTTCTTTCGATTTTAGTCGAAAATTAGAAGAAAACCAAAGTGAACGCCCGTACCAACATCTATTTTTGTCTGGAAGCGGGAAATAAACTTTGTTTTTTTTCGGTACAGCTCTGGCTGTTGCAGTGAAAAGATGGGCCGAATGCCCCCTTTCAAGTTTCAAATAAAATCAAATAACCCCTTATGAGAAAACGCTTCATCAGCACACTTGGGCTTGGCCTGCTGCTGGGAGGCCGTTTGTGGGCCCAGTCTGGCTATACCGACCAGGCGGCTTTAACTAAACGCCTTCAGCAACTTAACGCCCAGTACAAGAACCTAACTTCCCTACAATCCATCGGCAAAACATCTACTGGAAAAGACCTCTGGGTACTCAGCGTCGGTCAGGGTGATCGCGGCAAAAAGCCTGCGATCGTGATTGTCGCTAACTTGGAAGGCTGGCACCTGGCCGGTACTGAATTAACTCTGCAAACGGCAGAAAAATTATTGAGCGGAGCATCTTCCGACAGCGTAGCCCGATTGCTTACGAGCAAAACCTTCTACTTTCTACCTAACCTGAACCCCGATGCGGCGGCTCAGTACTTCGCTAAACTGAAATATGAGCGTTCGTCTACGGCCCGTCCGGTGGATGAAGATCGAGACGGTCGCGTGGATGAAGACGGTCCGGAGGATCTAAACGGCGATGGACTCATTACTCAAATCCGAATCGAAGATCCGACGGGAACCTACCGCGTAGCCAAAGGGGACCCTCGCGTACTGGTAAAAGCAGACGCTTCCAAGGGCGAACAGGGTCAGTACCTAGTATATACCGAAGGCATTGATAATGACAAAGACGGGGCATTCAACGAGGACGGACTCGGTGGAATTCACCTCAATAAAAACTTTACCTTCGAATACGAGCCCTTCAAACCCGGCTCGGGTGATTACCCCGTATCGGAACTGGAAAACCGGGCTTTGATCGACTGGTTGTACGAGAACAAAAACGTGTACGCTATTCTGACATTTGGTCCTTCCAACAACCTGACCGAAGCTTACAAGTTTGATCCGATGAAAGCCAATCAGCGAGTCGTAAAAGGCTGGCAGGCGAAAGATGTGGCCGTCAATGAATACGTGAGCAAGCTGTACACGGCGACAGGACTGAAAGACGCTCCGAGCTTACCGTCCACGAAAGGCGATTTTCCTTCCTGGGCGTATTATCACTTCGGGAAGCTGAGTTTCTCGACGCCCGGCTGGTGGATGCCCAAGGATACTGCTCGGGCGGGCAGTCCTCGTCCGGCCGGAGCTACGCCAGCACCCGGAGGACGGCCCGGTATGGCAGCAGGCCGTGGAGCCGCTGCGAGTCCGGTCCTGGGTTCGGAAGAAGACGTAGAGCTCCTGAAATGGGCGAAAGCCAATAACATCGAAGCGTTTGTAGAATGGAAGGAAATCAAACACCCCGATTTTCCCGGTAAGAAAGTGGAAGTGGGCGGATTGGTACCCTTCGTCAAATGGAATCCACCCGTGGCTATGTTGACGCCAGCGGCCGAGAAACACGCCAGTTTTCTCTTGAGCATAGCCAAAGCCATGCCCGAAGTGGAAATCGTGAATGTACAGACGGAAACATTGTCGTCGGGTCTGAACCGCATTACGGTGGATGTGCACAATAAGGGCTTACTGCCGACGCACTCTGAGCTGGGTAACCGCGTGAAGTACGAAGATCGTCTGAAGATCGTGGCGACGCCCGCCAAAAATCAGAAGCTGGTATCGGGTCGGACGCATCAGCTGGTTCGCACCGCAATTGCCGGTAATGGCGTCGAGCAACTGACCTGGCTGGTATCGGGTACGGGAACGTTCACCATTGAAGCTTCATCGGCACCAGCAGGTTCATCCAAAGTTACTGTTAATCTGAAATAAGGAGGGGCGTTTGCGGTGGTTTGACTAGCGTTTGAGAAGGTTTAAGTTGGTTTGAGAAGCTTTCAGAAAGTTTGAAAAAGGTGTGAGGTGGTTTGAAAGGGTTTGATAATGTTTAAAAAGGTAGGATGAAGTAAAAGGAAGTGTGGTATGATCTACGCTTGAATGAACCTCCAAATTTGAAAATCCTATCAAACCTCAAACCCATGTAAACCAAGAAACGCACGCAAACTTTAAACCTCTTCAGACCTGAAACGTACTCAAACTTGAAACGCACTCAAACCTCAAATCCAGACAAGCACTTCTCCATTCATACGCTATTTCCATGAAGAAAATTTTAACCCTTTCGCTGCTGCTGTCGGGCGTATCGGTGCTGGCTCAGCAGAAAGATCCCATCGGTATTCGGGCTATCGGTACGCCGCCGAATCCGAAAGTACAGGTTTCCTGGAACCGGTACTACGATTACAAAGGTCTCGTTGACATCATGCAACGCATGGTCAAGGCATACCCGAATCTGGCGAAACTCGAAACCATCGGTAAATCGCAGCAGGGCCGCGACCTGTATGTATTAACGATAACGGATCTGAAGTCCGGCAAAAGTGATACGCAGAAACCTGCCTTCTGGACGGATGCCAACATTCACTCGAATGAATTACAGGGCTCTGAAATGGCCCTGTACGCGGCCTGGTACCTAACCGAAAACCACGCCAACAATCAGTTTATCAAGGAATTGTTGCGGGATAAAACCTTTTATTTCGCTCCGACGATCAATCCTGATGCACGCGAGGATTTTATCTACAACCCCAACACGGCTAACACGCCCCGCTCGGGTATGACGCCGATTGACGATGACGGCGATGGACTAGTCGACGAGGATAATTTCGATGACCTCGACGGCGATGGTGAGATTACGATGATGCGTCGAAAGTCTCCCTACGGCCGTTTGAAAGTAAATCCCGAAGATCCCCGGATGCTTATTCCGGCAAAACCTGACGAAGCCGGTGAGTACGAAATGCTCGGTATCGAAGGCCTCGATAACGATGGTGATGGCCTTGTCAACGAAGACCGCCCCGGTAGCTATGATCCGAACCGCGACTGGGCCTGGAATTGGCAGCCCGATTACATTCAGGGCGGAGCTTATAAATATCCGTTCAGTCTACCCGAGTCGCGAGTCATTATGGAATGGGTCATGAAGCACCCCAACATTGCCGGGGCTCAGAGTTACCACAACTATAGCGGGATGTTTTTACGCGGTCCCGGAGCGGCGGAAGACGACGTGCATTACGATCCGGCTGACGTACAGGTGTACGACTACCTGGGCAAAACGGGCGAGAAAATGATCCCAACCTATCAGTACGGAGCCATTCACAAGATTCTGTATACGGTATACGGGGGTGAAATCGATTGGTTTGCTCTGGGTCGCGGGATTTTTATGTTCTCGAATGAATTGTGGACGTCCTATCTGTACTTCAACAAGAAAGGCGAAGCCAACGAACTTCGAAACGCCCCCAATACAGAGCCGTACGATTTTGATCGGCTATTGCTACACGGCGATGCCTTTGTGGACTGGAAGCCGTTCAAGCACCCGCAGTACGGCGATATTGAAATTGGTGGATTCAAGAAAAATTACATTCGGAATCACCCCGGCTTTATCCTCGAAACGGACGGCCACCGCAACGCAGCCTTCACGATTTTCCACGCCAACCAGATGCCTAAAATCGAGGTGAAGGAAGTCGCGAAGAAAGAGCTGGGCAATGGTCTGACGGAAATTACAGCCACGATTACCAATAGCCGGATTATTCCTACACACTCGTCGTTTGATGTGAAAAACAAAATCAACCTGCCTGATTACATCACTCTCAAAGAGGCTCAGGTGGTCAGTGGTCTGCAAATGACGAATCCGGATGGAAGTGGGTACGGATACGGCTCTACCCCGGCTTTTGAAAGCTACAAAGAGCAGAAACTTAACCCACAAACGCTGGAGGTCGCCAACATTCCGGGAATGGGTTACGTTCGCCTTCGCTGGATTGTGAAAGGAAACCCGGCCAACTGGAATATCGAAGTCAACAGCCAAAAAGGCGGGCTGACCACGGCTACGGGTAGTTTTGCGAAGAAGTAGTCGGGCGGGTTTGACGTTTGAAAAGGTTTGAAGTTTCAGGTTTAAATTTCCGATTCATAAGGACTGAACCTTTCCATACTCGAACTTCAAACGCATCAAACCTTACTTCAACCTGATCCTTTAAAAAGACGCTGTTCCTTCGGGAATAGCGTCTTTTTTCTGTTGGTTTCTTGGGGATATGGTTTGACGTTGATTGGGTTTAAAGTTTACCCCGCATTGCATACGGGGCTAATTGTATTGAACCCCTTCGGGGTTAGCTGGCTTCAACCCCGAAGGAGTTCAATACAATTAGCCATGGGTTAGACCCATGGAACGCGGGTTTGGGGAGGAGTTTTGATTGGTTTAAAGTATGAAAATTTTACCTCTTAAATCTGCTCTTTCAGGCTCATCAAACCTTAAACGTTTTCAAACCTCATTAAACCTTAAACTCCTTCAAACCTGATCAAACCTCAAACCCAACTCCCGAAACAATTTCCTTCCCATACCACTTTATACGAGCGAATTGAACTACCCCTTTCCCATGGATACACTAACCCATATTACCATCGGAGCTTGTGTGGGCGAAGCGATATTAACCAAAAAGATAGGTAAGAAGGCTCTGCTCTGGGGAGCGATTGCTCAAAACCTGCCCGATATTGATTCGGTCACGAGTCTCTGGTTGTCGCCCGCTGAAAACCTGCTGGTGCACCGGGGCATCACCCACTCGCTGGTTGTTGCGTTTTTGGTACCGGCTTTGCTGGCGGTGCTGATTCGAAGGTTTTATCCGCAGGTCTCTTTTCTTCGCCTGTACGGATTCGGTGTGCTGCAACTAGTATTGCACGATCTACTGGATTTGTGCAATTCCTACGGAACGGGAATTCTCGAACCCTTTAGTTCGCAGCGACTGACCTTCAATCTTTTATACGTAATCGACCCTCTGTTTACAATTTCGCTAGTAGTGGCGAGTGTGGCCCTCTGGCGATTACGGTCGGATGCTCCCAATCGTCGGGTATGGCTGTTAGTGGGACTGGTTCCCTGCGGTTTGTACACACTGTGGACGATTGAACATAAGCGACGCATCAACGAAGAAATCGAAGCCTCTCTGGCGGCTCAGCATTTGCCGTACAGTGCTTATTTTACCACGCCTACACCTTTCAATGGCCTACTCTGGTACGCCGTGGCAAAAAGTGGGGCGGGCTATCAACTGGGATATCGTTCCGTGTGGGATCGGGGGCAAACGGCTTTTGATTACGTACCGCAGGGCGAAGAATTGCTGAGTAACGAGAATGCACAAGTCCGGAATTTGAAATATTTTTCACGGGGATTTTATACCGTGAGCCGTAACGAATCGGCCCTGCAATTCAACGTTCTGCGGTTTGGGCAGATCCGGGGCTGGGAAAATCCAGACGCCGAATTCGCCTTCCATTTTTACCTGACACCCGGTTACGACAATCGGCTGGTCATGCAGCGGGGCCGCTTTACGGGCTGGACCTGGAAGAGCGTTCAGCAAATGTTCCGCCGGATCAAGGGCGAAACGGGTAACCTTGAGAAGTATTGAGTATGACCTTACTGGAAGAAATTGACTGGCTGCTCATTGGCGAATTAATCTACGGTTTGATCGTAGCTGCCACTTGTGTACGCATCATTTATGACACCCGGACCAGTACGAAAACGCTGGCGTATCTGCTCTTAACGGTTTTTCTGCCCGTTGTCGGCATGATTCTGTACTTCTCGGTAGGACTGAATTATCGGACCCGTAGTCTATACAGTAAAAAACTTTTCGACGATGATCAACTCATCAAGAAGCTCTACGCTCAGATAACCCGGGTTACCCGTAACAACCTCGAAACGGACCATGAGGCCGTGCAGCAGTACCGCGAACTGGCGTATTTACTTCTCAACGATAACATCAGTCCGTTAACAGCTAACAATGACGTCAAAGTCCTTCGCAACGGTGAAGAAACATTTCCTGAAATTCTGAAAGCCTTGCGGGCAGCCAGGCATCACATTCACATCGAGTACTACATTTTTGAGGATGATACCATTGGAAATGCGATCAAGGACGTGCTGATCGAAAAAGCCCGGCAAGGTGTACAGGTTCGCTTTATCTACGATGATTTTGGTAGCCGCTCCATTCGCCGCACATTGGTACCGGAACTGCGGGCGGCGGGCGTGGAGGCGTATCCCTTTTACCGTATTATATTCATCGCACTAGCCAACCGACTGAATTACCGCAATCACCGGAAAATTATTGTGATTGACGGGAGTACGGCCTTTACCGGGGGAATTAATATCTCGGATCGGTATCAAAACCCCAATTCGAATAAACTGTACTGGCGGGATACGCATCTGCGAATCGACGGTCCGGGGACGTACTATTTACAGTATATTTTTCTGTGCGACTGGAATTTTTGTGCCGCACAATCGCTCATGCCCGAACCCGAGTTTTTCTGTGAGCCCGAAGCGTCGCAGACGAACGCTCTGGTACAGATTGCTTCCAGTGGTCCCGATTCCGTTCAGCCCAGTATTCTCTTTTCGCTGTTACAGGCGATTAATCTGGCCCGAAACGAAATCCTGATTACGACCCCTTATTTCATCCCGGGAGACAGTCTGCTGGATGCCCTGATTGTGGCAGCTTTGAGTGGTGTAAAAATCAAGTTGCTCGTACCCGGTATTTCAGATTCTTGGCTGGTGAATACAGCGGCTCAGTCGTATTACGAGGATTTGCTGCGGGTAGGCGTGGAAATTTACCGGTACCAGAAGGGCTTCGTTCACGCCAAGACCCTCGTGGCCGATGGCTTACTGTCTTCGATCGGAACGGCCAATATGGATTTTCGGAGTTTCGAACTCAATTTTGAAGTGAACGCCTTTCTCTACGACGCTCAGGTATCCGAATACCTGCGTAATATCTTTTATGAAGACATACAGTACGCTGAACGGATCGATCCCGGTCAGTGGCTACAGCGACCAGCTTGGAAGAAAATGCTGGAAAAAGTAGCCCGCATGATTTCACCTTTGCTGTAGGATAAAGGCTAAGTGTGGTTGACAGTCAGTGATCCATACTGATTTAGAAAGCTTAAGGATTCACTGACAGTTGCTCATTATTTTGCGGCAGCTTGGCTTTATACCGGGGCAATTTGGTAGCGATAAAAATACCGAGAGCCACCAGCGACCCTGAAATCATGAATACATACTGAATGGAGTAGTGTTCAGATAGCATTTCCGACGTATTCCGGCTGATGTAATACTGGTAGATAAATTGCTGGATCATCCCGCTAAAGGCAATACCGATCGAACCACTTAACTGCTGAATGAGTGTATACACCGAAGAGGCGGGCGTCACCTGATTGGGGAGTACGGCATTCATGGCGGTAGCGGTCAGCGGCGTAATCAAGAGACCTAGTCCAATTCCCCGAATCATCATGGAAAGGAGTACATACCACACCATGGGCTCATTGATTTGCGAGAACAGGAACATGGAAAGAGCCACCAGTCCCAGCCCCGCCATGACAAAACGTTTGGGGCCGTACTTATCCGAGAGATTCCCCGCGAGTGGCGTGAAAATCGCCATCATGATGGAGTTGGGCAGAATCATCAGTCCAGATTCTAGTTCAGAAAATTTCAGATAACCCTGGAGTAAGAACGGTAATAGAAATAAGCCACCGAATAAAGCGATGGAGCGAAGTACCGTAATCAGCACGCAGTACACGTACGTCGGTCGCTCAAAAATGCTAAGATCAAATAAGGCTCCGGGCCGATGATAGCTGCGTTTGATAAATACGCCTAAGGCCGCTAACGAAAGGACTAAGGGTAGCCATACCTGCAGGGAACCAAGTCCCTGGCTGGAAAACTGGGCAATGGCAAATTGAAACAGCAAAATAAATAGCGTAAACAGAGCAAAGCCACTCAGGTCGAAATGAATACTGGTATCCCGACTACGGTCCAGAAACTTCAGCGACCGCATAGCCAGTGCAATAGCCAGGATGCCAATGGGCAGGTTAATGTAGAAGATGGAAGTCCAGCCGAAATATTCCGTCAGCAAACCACCCAGCGTAGGCCCGATCGCCGGACCCGTAATACCCCCCAGCGACCACCAGCCCATGACTTTACCGCGTTCGTTGGCCGGAAACACAGTTGTCAAAATCGCCATCGCCGTAGGGGAGAGCGAACCCCCGCCGAAGGCCTGAAAGGCTCGGGCTGTAATGAGTTCGGGCAGGGTAGTGGAAAGGGCACAGCCCAGCGAACCTAAGATAAACAGCAGTAAGCTTCCCAGATAGAGTTTATAAAAACCAATCCGCAATCGCAGCCAGTTCGTCAGGGGCATGAAAATACAAAAGCCCAGCATGTAAATGGTAATGACCCATTCAATCTCATCGACGTTTACCCCAAACTCCCGACTCATGGTGGGTAAGGAGACATTCACAATACTGCTGTCAATGCCTGCCATCAGTGTTCCCAGCATCAAAGGGATAATTAGGGAAATAGTATTCTTCATAAATCGCTATACATTCATCCGGTAGTCGAAGCTAAATCCGAAAAAATCCTTCCACGATCAACTATAAAGCTTCAACCCCAAACCAAATATCAAAAGCTTTTCTATTTTTGTAACACATCGTCCCTGATTTGAAACCTTCCCTGTGATCCTAGCTACGCAATCTTCCTGGCGAAGCCTGTACCGGCTGACAGTCGCGAGATTTTTTCTCGGCCTGTTTACGGTGATGCTTGTCAATGGCGTAGTGTTCCGGCACGGGCACCGACTGGCCGATGGACGGATTATTTCCCACGCTCACCCCTTCCGCTCGAAGACAAAAGGGCCCATCCAGCCCAACTCCCACACCTCGCTGGAGTTACTATTGCTGGATGCCGTATCGAACCCGGTACTGGACCTGCCGAGTGTTGAATCAATTGATTTCCAGACTTGGGAAATTGAATTAAGTCCGGTTTTTACGCTTTTCTACCAGGGAATTACGCCGATTGGTGAATTCCTCTATTACTCCCTCCGAGGTCCACCCGCGGCCTAGTGTAACTCATTTTCGAAATGGTTGGCTATTCAGGCCTAACGTAGAGGTGTACCGGCTCCGCAGGAGATCGTATGTCTTTGCACGTCAGTTTAGTCCAAGATTTCTCCTTTCTTTCTTTTTGTATCCTAGCAGGTAGCATCGCGTGTAGTTCCCGTGCCTTGGGGGTATGCGTATGTCTGTATGGTCCATTTTTCCCGCAAAAACACTCGATGAAAAATATTTTCTTCTTCTTCTGCTTTCTGTTTTCAGGAAGCCTGTTTGCTCAGAATATCCTTTCCGGTAAAGTCATTCACCGGGAAGACAACGAAACCGTCGTGGGTGCGACGGTATACATTCCTGAATTACGCGTGGGAGCCACTTCCGACGTAAACGGTACCTACAAAATCTCCAATCTGCCCAAAGGGACGTTTACAGTACAGGTCAGTTACGTTTCCCACCGGACGGTGATCGAAAAAGTGGCTGTGGATGGAGCAACGACCAAGGATTTTGTGATGGAAAATGCCGCTCAGTCGCTCGAAGAAGTGATTGTTTCGGGATCATCCACGAAGACAGTAATTAAGGAAAGCCCCATTCCCATTGCGGCCATTACGCAGTTGCGGTTATTGCAGCAATCTTCGACCAACCTGATCGATGCCGTAGCTAAACTACCCGGCATGTCGCAGGTATCTACCGGAGCAGGGCTGAGTAAGCCCATCATTCGGGGACTGGGCTTCAACCGGGTAATCACCATGCACGACGGGGTTCGGCAGGAGGATAACCAGTGGGGGGAAGAACACAGCATTCAGATTGATGAGTATTCGATTGATCGCTACGAAATCATTCGGGGAGCTGGTTCGTTGATGTACGGCTCCGATGGGCTAGGAGGAGTAATGTCCGTATTGTCGCCGCGTCCGATCGAGGAAGGCAAAATGGTGGGTCGCATCCTGAGTAACTATCAGACGAATAATAATCTCTACGGAATCTCGGCTCAGATCGCGGGGAACAAAAACGGATTTGTCTGGCTGGCTCAGGCTTCAACCAAGTCTACCAAGAATTACCGGAATGCGTACGATGGTCGCGTGTTCGCTTCCAATTTTACCGAGCCCATCAATGTCAACGGCTATTTTGGTTTGAATAAAAAGTGGGGCTATTCCCGCATTCACTTCCTGCGGACGTTTCAGAAATACAACATCATTAACGGTACCCGCGATGCCTCGGGTCGCTTTACAACGGCGAGCGTTAGTGGTAGCGGCGAAGTAGTAGACCGCTCGGTTACGGATGACGAACTCAACAGTCGTGATTTCATTCCGTACAATTCCCAAAAGCTCATCAACGAAAAACTTTCCTGGAATAACCTGGTCAATTTCGCCAATGGATCATCGGCAACCGCCGTCGTGAGTATGGCCCGCAACCGCCGGAGCGAGTACGGTGATGTCACCCGTCCCTGGGAGTCGCAACTGGATTTGTACCTGTACACCAATTACTACGACGTGCGGTACAACTTCGCGGCCAAAAATAACTGGGAGGTGAACGTGGGTACCAACGGGATGTTCCAGCGGCTGGACAATCAGGGTTTTCAGGTGTTGTATCCGAACTACAACCTCTTCGACAACGGTGTATTCCTGTTCGCCAAGAAGAGCTACGATCGGCTGAAGCTTTCCGGCGGGGTACGGTACGACATTCGCTTACTCGACATTGGCAAACTGTACATCGACCCAGACGGTAATTTCCAGGTAACGCCGCAGGGTGCGGGCAGTGAGCGTTTTGCGGGCTTTGATAAAAACTACCAGAACGTATCGGCCAGTTTAGGCGGCGTGTATAATCTGACCGAAAAATTAGCCGTACGGGTGAATGGTTCGCGAGGTTTTCGGGCACCTACTGTACCCGAGCTTTCGTCGAACGGCATTCACGCCGGGACCTTCCGCTATGAAATCGGTAAGCTCGACGCCGTGCCGGAAGTGGCTTATCAGGGCGATTTAGGATTGACCTACGAAGACAAAAACTGGTACGTGGATCTGAGCGTTTTCCAGAACTCGATTCAAAATTATACGTACTCCGAACGGGTACAGAAACCCAATGGACAGGATACGCTGTACAACGGCAACGTTCCCATTTACCGCTACGCTCAGGGCAATGCCCGGCTTCGGGGTATGGAAGGTACGGTAACGTTCAATCCGCAGGCGGCTCGCTGGTTTAGTATTACGCAGAGTTATTCAGCCGTATTCGGGGATAATCTCTCGGCTCGCGAAGAGGAAGCCAAGTACCTGCCTTTCATGCCCGCTCCCCGCTGGATTTCGCAAGTAAAATTGACGAAAGATCGGTACCGGGATTTCCTGCGGAATCTGTACCTGACCATCGATCTGGAAGTAACGCAGAAGCAGAATCGCTTTCTGGCTGCTTACGGTACGGAAACCGCGACACCGGGGTACCAACTCGTGAATATCGGACTGGGTACGGACATTGTAACGAAGAACAAACGGACGCTGGCGTCCTTCTACTTCTCGGCCAATAACGTTTTCGATGTAGCGTATCAGTCACACCAAAGTCGTTTGAAATATCTGGAAGTCAATCCACGAACGGGCCGGGCGGGGGTATTCAACATGGGCCGGAATTTGAGTTTTAAGTTGATTATTCCGTTTGAAGTGAAAATTTAGAAGGAATATTAAACACAAAGAAGGACGAGCGAATGCCCGTCCTTCTTTGTGTTTGAGGGGGTTGGGCTAAAGCCCAACCCAAAGAATGGGGTCGAGCCTACGGTTCTTCGGCGTTCGCTGGAGTGGCGAGGAAGAGCCGTAGGCTCGGTTTATCTGGTAGGAATGGATTTTAATCCGTTCTACTCTGAATTAATTACAACGCCGCGTCCTTCTTCAAATCAGCAATCACTACTTCCGGGTTTTCTGCGGAAAAAACAAAGTTTCCGGCGACGAGCACATTGGCTCCGTGTTCTACCAGCTTTCGGGCATTCCCCGCATTCACGCCACCGTCTACTTCAATGAGTAACTGCGGGTTAAGCGTATAGCGTAATTCCGACAGACGGTTGATTTTCTCGTACGTCCGTTGGATAAACTTTTGTCCACCAAAACCCGGATTGACGGACATGATCAGGACCAGATCCAGTTCCTCCAGAATATCTTCTAGCAACAAGACCGGCGTATGGGGATTGAGAGCCACACCCGCCTGACAACCCGCATCTTTAATCTGCTGAACGGTACGATGCAGGTGCGTGCAGGCTTCGTAATGAACCGTAATGCGATCAGCTCCGGCTTTTTGAAAGGTCTCGATGTATCGCTCGGGCTGCGTAATCATCAGGTGAACGTCGAGGGGTTTCTGGGCGTAGCGTTTGACGGCTTCTACTACTGGAAAACCAAAGGAAATATTGGGGACAAAGACCCCATCCATGACGTCCACGTGAATCCAGTCGGCTTCCGAGCGGTTGAGCATTTCGATTTCACGTTGCAGGTTTGCGAAATCAGAGGCAAGTATCGAAGGTGCGATTAAAGGCGTTTTCATAGAGCAAAGGTAAATTTTTCTGTATGCGAAAGTTTTAGACCTTTGTATAAAATCAGTTTCCAGTGGGCAAAGACTGCGTTTAGGGTAGATAAAACCGTCACGCGTCGCACTGAAAACGGTCCCTTAGTAACCGTACGCATGACTCCTCAGCAACGAATTGACGAACTAACCGAACGTCTTCAGTATTTAAATAACCGATATTATCAGGACGCCGTTTCTGAAGTGTCTGATTTTGAGTTCGACGACCTGTTACGGGAGTTGACCCAGCTCGAATTAGAGTACCCGCAGTTCAAGCACAAAGGCTCGCCCACGCAGAACGTCGGAGGTACCGTTTCCAAAGAATTTGCAACCGTATTCCATCGGTATCCGATGCTGTCGTTGTCGAATACGTACAACGAACAGGAAATTCTGGATTGGGAGGAACGCATTCGTAAAATCATTCCTGAGGAAGATGTTGAATTCATCTGCGAACAGAAATTCGATGGCATTTCCCTGTCTATTCGCTACGAAAACGGGCTACTGACCACGGGCGTAACCCGGGGGGACGGAACGCGGGGGGATGACATAACCAACAACGTGCGAACCCTGCGAACCCTGCCGCACCACATCGAAGCCGAAGATTTACCGCCGATTTTTGAAGTACGTGGCGAAGGCTTCATGCCGTTGATTTCGTTCAATAAACTCAATCAGGAACGCGTGGACATTGGCGAAGAACCGCTGATGAATCCCCGAAACGCCGCTGCTGGAACCTTCAAATTACAGGATTCGGCGGAAGTGGCCCGTCGCCGGCTGGATTGTTATCTGTATACCTTTCTGGCCGATACAGAAATTTTCAGTACGCACGAAGAGAGCTTACTGGCCCTGCAACGCTGGGGATTCAACGTGTCGCAAACCTGGCGGAAATGCTCCTCGATTCAGGAAGTACTGGACTACATCAACGAATGGGAAACCAAGCGTTTTGATCTGCCTTTGAATACCGATGGGATTGTCATCAAAGTCAATTCCTTTGCTCAACAGCGGGAATTGGGATACACGTCCAAGTCGCCACGTTGGGCTATTGCTTACAAGTTCAAAGCTCAGTCGGTTGAAACAACGCTGCGATCCATCAGCTATCAGGTGGGACGCACGGGAGCCGTTACGCCCGTGGCTAATCTCTCGCCCGTACTGCTGGCCGGTACGATCGTAAAGCGGGCCAGTTTGCATAATGCCAACGAAATCGAACGGTTGGGGTTGCGTTTAGGGGATCACGTATACGTGGAAAAGGGAGGTGAAATCATTCCCAAAATTACGGGTGTCAATCTGGAAAAACGACCCCTGATTTCGGAGGTTATTCATTACCCGACCACCTGTCCGGCCTGTGGCTCGACCCTGATTCAGCGGGAGGGCGAAGTAGCCCGTTTGTGTCCGAATGAAAAAGGCTGTCCACCACAAATTCGGGCTCGTCTGGAGCATTTCATCCAGCGGAAAGCCATGAACATGGATAGCTTGGGCGAAGGGAAAATAGAATTATTATACGAAAAAGGACTGGTACGAACCGCCGCCGATTTTTATGCGTTGACGTACGAGCAACTCTTCGGGCTGGAAAAAACGATCACCGATCCTGATACGGGCAAAAGCAAGAAAATTGGTTTCCGGGAAAAAACGACGCAGGCTATTCTGAAGGCCATCGACGATTCTAAAACCGTGCCTTTCGAACGGGTCTTGTTTGCCCTGGGCATCCGCTATGTGGGCGAAACGGTGGCTCAGAAGCTGGCCCGGTATTTCAAAACCATTGAGGCAATCGAGAAAGCCAGTGCCGAAGAACTGGTAAACGTCCCCGAAATTGGCGGACGTATCGCTCAAAGTGTCGTAGAATTTTTCCAGGAAGAAGATAACCGTATTTTTGTAGAACGGCTGAAAGCAGCGGGGTTACAGATGAGCGTAGGTCAGGAAGCGATTGTCGAACAATTGAGCGATAAACTGGCCGGAAAGACGTTTCTGTACACCGGAACGTTCGAGAATTTCGAGCGGGAAGCCCTTGAACACCTCATCGAAGCCCACGGCGGTAAATTGCTCAGTGGCGTATCTGGTAAGTTAAATTATCTCATCGTGGGTGAAAAACCCGGAGCTTCCAAGGTCGAAAAAGCCAAGAAGCTCAATGTAACGATGATTAGCGAAGAAGAATTTTTGAAATTAATAGTTTAGTTGATCGGGGACGGATACATAGGCAGACCTGACCCCATTACCATCCAGTATGAAAAAATTTCACGGCGTTGGAGTCGCCCTAGTTACTCCCTTTCACGAAGACGGCTCCATCGACTGGACGGGTCTGGAACGTATGCTGCAACACGTCACCGACGGGGGCGTTGATTACCTGGTGATTCAGGGAACTACCGGTGAGTCAGCCACGATGACGCAAGCCGAAAAAGTGGAGGTACTTCAGTTTGTCAAGGAAAAAAACGCGGGCAAACTTCCCATCGTCTACGGAATCGGGGGTAACGTCACTTCCAAGGTTGTTGAAGAAATTATTAAAACGGACCTGACGGGCGTTGATGCCATTCTGTCGGTTTGTCCGTACTATAATAAGCCCGGTAAACGGGGCGTCATTGCTCACTATACGGCGGTGGCCGATGCTTCTCCCGTACCGGTGATTATGTACAACATCCCCGGTCGTACGGGCATCAACATGACGAGTGCAACGGTGATTGAGCTGGCTCAGCACCCGAATATCATCGGGGTGAAAGAAGCTTCCTGTATCATTGAGCAATGCATGGAAATCTTCCGCGATATGCCCGAAGACTTCCTGCTCATCTCGGGTGATGACGTTCAGGCCGTACCCATCATTAGCATCGGTGGCGTAGGCGTAATGTCCGTGATTGCCAATGCTTTTCCGAATAAATTCACCGGGATGATTCATGCGGCTCTCAATGGTGATTTTGCCACGGCCCGTAAGACCCTCGGTTCGTTCCTGGACATTGATCCGCTGCTGTACGAAGAAGGAAATCCGGTCGGCGTGAAGGGGATTCTCGAATCGCTGGGACTGATTTCTTCCGATGTACGCTTGCCCTTAATGAAAACCTCCGAAGAATTAAAAGAACGCCAACGTTCGGTGATTCAAAAGGATAAACTAGTTTAGTTTGCAGTTTTCGGTTTGCAGTTTTCAGTGGGGAATTCCCGGTAGGAACTGCAAGCCAGAAACTGTAAACTTAAAACCGACAACTGAAAACTCTAATGTTCGTACACGTCGTTAATTTTTTCCTGAAAGCGGATATTTCTGCAGAAGATCGTTTAAAATTTGAACAGGGCGTATCTTCCCTGGGTCAGGTAGAAGGCCTGGAGCTGTTTAATGTTGGCAAACCGGCTTCTACGGATCGTCCCGTCATTGATCGCTCGTACGATTATTGCCTTTTGACCGTTTTTAAAGATATGGCGGGCCACGATGTGTATCAGGTAGACCCGATTCACCTGAAATTCGTGGAAGACTGCAAGCAATACTGGGATCGGGTAGTGATCTATGATTCAGAAACGATTTAATCGAACCCTCGGCCTACGCGTGCTGGGCTTTGGTATACTGGCCTGGACGGTAACGTCGTGTTTCATGCCTTCGGTACCCATTTCACGTGACCGGAAGTATGACCTGGATGTGTACTGGGAAAATCAGGAAAAACCCGATCGTCCTTTTCAAGTGATTGATCAGGTGAGTATCCACGAAGAAATGCCTTTGACGGATGCTCAGCGGACGACTAAAGGGCCCATGACGCAACGCGGTAATGACGCTCGACAGAAAGACCGACTGACCCAGATGCTCGTGAAGAAAGCCGAAGATATGGGTGCCAACGCCGTCATTGACGTCAAGTATCAGTACTACACCTCGACGACTTCCAACGGTTACATCATGGAAGGAACGGCGGTATTGTATCGAGGGAATTAGAAGGTTTGAATGAGTTTGAGGTTTCAGGTATGATGGATTGCAAACGCGATCGTCAAACCTGAAACCTCAACTGTTCGTTAGGGTTTCTTCCCCGTATTACATACGGGGCTATGTATCGTTGAACCCCTCTGGGGTTGGGAAGTAGTTGAAAAAGAGGGAGGCAACTGGTACAGGTTTATTTTAAAATTCGATGTCGTTAGCGGAGCGGGTTGTCTGTAGCATTCGCTACGAACGTAAAAGTTGGTAAGCT
This sequence comes from Siphonobacter sp., assembly GCF_048595215.1. Lineage (NCBI taxonomy): Bacteria > Pseudomonadati > Bacteroidota > Cytophagia > Cytophagales > Cytophagaceae > Siphonobacter > Siphonobacter sp. The sequence continues at coordinate 2,259 of NZ_JBMDWJ010000007.1, read as the reverse complement.
GTGCCTACCTAGCTGGCGGCAGGATGCCACCAGTATTACCTAACCTCTTTCTGTAACCATTCGTAGACAGCTTCCAGGAACGTCGGATCAATGTCACCCTTGATGGCGGCGTATTCCTGAGGTAAGCCCGTTTTGGCGGGTAACATCAGGTGATTCAATCCTTCCAGACGTACTATTTTGTACCGTTTATTTCCGGCTTTTTTTAGAGCCTTTTCAATTCCCTGTAGGTTCATATCCGCATTTACCTGGACGTCTTTAGTACCATTCAACGCGAGCGTCGGTACCGTCAATTTTTGCAGGGAAGGAACGGGGTCGAAGGTAATGAAGCGACGAAACCATTCCCCGTTATAATTAGCAACCACCTGTTTGACGTACATCTCTTCTTTGGGGGGAATACCAAAAACGAACAACTGATTGGGCGACATTTTGGTACGTAGAAAACCAATACGTTCCCGGATCAACCCACTTAGTTTGGCTGTATCCTGTTGCGTAGCAAAAGCAGGAAATACCTTGTCGAAGTATTCCGTAACGTAGGTTTCAACGACTGTTGAGTCGATCTTTGCCGTATAGAACAAATCGCGATTTTGCTGCCGCATGACCTCCACCATCGATCGACCCGGTGCGGCCATCAGGATGACAAATGCAACGTCTTTTCGCTGAGCGGCCACGCCCGGAGCTACACTGCCACCTTCGCTGTGGCCGAGCATGCCAATTTTTCGGGGATTGATTTCTTTCCGGGTTTTTAGGTAATCCAGACTCGCTTCGGCATCCTTGATAAAGTTGTCGATCGTAGCATTAATGAAGGTTTTATTCATTTTCCCTCCGCCACGATCGTCGTATCGCAGGACGGCGTACCCGCGACTGCCCAGGTATTCGGCAATGGCTTTGAAAGGTTTATGTCCCAGAATGGTTTCGTCCCGATCCTGCGGTCCCGATCCCGTAATGAGAATCAGAGCAGGGAAATTTTTACCTTGATTCGGAATCGTCAATGTACCGTTTAATTGCACGGAATCTTTGGTGTTCCAGTAGCTGACTTCTTCGTGAAAAGGTTTGGTTTCCTGAGCAAAGGCAAGCGTACTCAGGCAAACTAGTAAGGAGGTAAATAACTTCATATGAGAGCCATGAAAGGTTTTAGGAAAGTAATTATTTACGGGATAACTGATAGGAATAAAACATAGGATAAATGAAACCAATCGCGAGCATACCGCCGACAATCAGCATTTTACCTGTAAAATCAACGTACAACATGGGAAGAATACTAATCAGACTGGAAATGACCAACAAGCGTCCCGCCAGCCGATGCGTCTTTCGCCAGATTTCTTCATTCATTAGCGTGTACGGTGTACGAATGCCGATGAAATAATTGGGCTTCAAGCGGATAAAATAGTTGCCCAAGAAAAGGAAGAGAAAAGGAATGGCTAGTAAGACGTAGTTAATCAGTTTTTGTCCGTCTTTAGCCAAAGCGGCTTGAATGATGATGAAGTTGATAGCGGACAAAAAGACAGTCGATCCCAGTCCTAACTGTTCGAAGTTTTCTTGGGTCTGAGGGGTGGCATTTGCTTTCGTCGTGTGACCGTTTTTAATCAGCAAAAAAACGCCAATGGAAAGGGCCGCTAAGCCAAACTGAAAGCCGTAAAAGCCGGATTTGGACGCATAGTTATCCGCCCGTCCCTGAGCGTCGAAATGAATCGGTACGCGATCCGGCAGTTCAGGAAAGATAAAGTTTAGATACAGCAGCGGCAGCAGGGCAATGATGATGGCAAGTAGAGTACGGGAAGCTTTCATAAGATTAGGGTTTGGGTGTACGTAAGTGCATGATCCAGGCGAGTACTTCGTCCAGCACGGTCATGTTGAGCGAATAAATAATATGTTGCCCTTTCTTCAGGGAAACCACCAAATCGGCTTGTTTTAGTAAATCCAGATGATGAGAAATGCTGGGCTTAGTCATGTCAAAATGCTCCGCAATCTCACCCGCCGTCAAATCTTTCTCCTGGAGTAGTTCTAGTATTTGTCGCCGGGTTGGATCATTTAGGGCTTTAAATAAAGTATTCATTTGTTAAATAGATAATTAGACAAATATCTAAATATTAGTTGGTTAATTAGACAAACGTCTAATTAATTTTATACGGTACTCAAACAAAAAATCCCGGTACCTGATCGTACCGGGATTTTTTGTTTGAGATGGAAGCAAGTATTGCTTAGTTCACCATAAAGACGGCATTCGCAAATACCAGCTTGCCCTGATGCCAGAACCCACGG
>NZ_JBMDWJ010000006.1:0-40297 GCF_048595215.1 Siphonobacter sp. | reverse complement strand
TTCAATATTTTCAAAATCGCTAATACCCGTTTTCACCGGACGCATTTCGACGACTCCGTTTTTGTGAATGAATACTACTTCCTGCGGACGAGCTTCGGAACGCGGCTTTTGCGATTGAGGATCGGTAGTAGCCGTTTCCTTTTCTTCACTACGCGTAGTCACTGCGGCAATGGGTACGCTCAGCACTCCGTTTTTGCGATCCGTAACGACCTCAACCGAAGCCGTCATACCGGGACGAAAAGGAAAGCTACGTTTATTTTTCCGATCTACCAGATCCAGGTAGGATTCCGGTAAAATTCTGATTTTCACTTCAAATTCCGTCACCGCATCCGTAGAAGTAGCCGCTGCCGACAGCGAACTTCCACTGCCATTGGCCGTATTCGCAATGGAGGTAACCAGGCCTTTGAATTTTCGACCGGAATAGGAATATGCATCTACGTCAATAATTACCGAATCCCCCACGTTGACCCGAACAATATCATTTTCATTGACATTGACCCGTACCTCCATATTGTTCAGATTCGCAATCCGTAACATCTCTGTACCGGCCATTTGCGAGGTCCCCACAACGCGTTCGCCTAGCTCAACGTCCAGCTTGGAAATAATACCATTGGAGGGGGCGTAAATCGTGGTTTTACGCAAGGTTTCATTGGCGTCCCGTAAGCCGGCATCGGCACTTTCAACGGCAAATCGGGCAGCTTCAATGTTGGCTCGGGCTGATTCTACATTTTGCCGGGCTACCTTATAATTGGCCTCGACGGTTTCGAAATCGGCATCCGAAATGACTTTATCCGCGTAAAGTTTTTTGTTCCGATTGTAATCGGCCTGGGCCCGTATCAATTGAGCTTCTACCTGACCAAGGCCCGACTTCGTTTGTTCATAACTGGCTTTGGACTGGTTCAACGCTGCTTTAGCTCGAGCTACCAGCGATTCATAGTTATCCGGGCGAATGCGAAGTAATAGTTGGCCTTTTACGACGGAGTCACCTTCGTGAATCTTCAACTCAATGATTTCACCTGATACGTCCGGACTAATTTTGACTTCTACTTCGGGCTGTACCTTACCAGAAGCACTAACGCGTTCGACAATATCGGCCGCTTTCACTACGCTAAAGGTTGCTTCTTCGGCTTTTTCTTTTCCGATCCAACCGGCTGATTTGGCCACGAAGAGCCCACCCAACAGCAGAACTACTACTATTCCGAGAATCCACCAAATTCGATTTGAAGAACGTTTCATAATTAGGACCTTGGGCAATACTAAGTGTATGTTATTCCGCTTTTAGAAAGATAGCGGCTTATTTTGATAGTAATCCAGTACTTTGATTCTCAGCACATAATCGTACTTAGCTTGAATCTGATTGATTCGGGAGCGATCCAAATTTGACTTCGCTAGGTTGTAATCCACCGAATTGATGGCCCCCGCATTGAATCGACTTTCGGCGGCTTTAAAGGCCAGCTCCAGCGATTCAACCTGCCGGGTTAATGAAGCGTAACGTTTGGCGGCGGAGGTCATGTTTACGTACGCCTGTTCGATATTCTGTCGCAATTGCAAACGTACACTAGCCGCCTGATACTCCTGACTTTTGACATTCAAACTGGCGGTAGAAGTTCGATACCGAACCTGATAAGCGTTGAAAATGGGAACTCGCAGGCTTAAGCCAATGCCACCATTGACGTTATTGGTTAGCTGCTCCGTCCAGGGAATATTTTGGGTAAGAAAACCGGGCTGCGTGGTGGTAAAGTTAATGGGCACCTGCTGCCCTTGAAACTCAACGAAAGCCGTATTGGTAACCGTCGTGGGCGTACCGGCTAGCGAGCGGCGGGCCGCACTCGAATAGTTACTACCGACGGACAAGTTGAAACCCAGCGAAGGGAAATAGCCGCCCCGGGCGATATCTACTCCCTTACGAGCACTCAGGGTCCGCAAATCAGCCGCTTTTACGGCCGACTGGGTTTGTACGGCCGTGGCGTAAATATTCTGAATAGGTGTCTGGTACGTATCATCGGGCGTATTGATGCTCATTCGGTCCAGCACTAATTCCCGAATTTCCGGCTCATTCATCAGTTGCAGAAGCTGCACTCTGGAGATGGCCAGGTTATTCTCCGCCGTTACTACCGACAATTCATCATTGGCAAACTGTGCCTGTAAATCCAGCAAATTGGCCTGCGGCAAAGCTCCGGCATTGACCAGTTTTTCCGTACGGGTTACCTGTTGCTGCGTAATGTCTACCTGCGTACGGGATACGGCTAGAATATCTTCGTTGTTAAGCACCTGTAGATACGCTAACACGACGTTTAAAGCAACCTGATCGCGGGTAGCCTGAACATCGAATTCGCTGGCCTGAGCATTCAGTTGATTTTGCCTGATGGTATTATTGACAATTCCGCCATTGTAAATAATGGCGGTGGAAGTCAGGTTGGCGTTATTGTAGTTAAGGGTTTGGGTTACGTAGCTGTTGGTAAAAGGGTCAATGTTTCGACCCAAGTTTAGTCCCTGCGTAATGGCACTATTTAACGTGGGTAAACGAGTGAACTTGGATTGATCCAAGGTATTCCGGTTCACGGCCACCTGTACTTCACTTTGCTTTACATCCAGATTGTTTTTCCAAGCAATATCGACACATTCCTGGAGCGAACGCTTCGGTGCGGTATTCGTTTGCCCCCAAACCGGACAAGCCAGCAACAGGCTTATTCCAACTAGCCAGGACTTTCCCATCATCTGTATCCTTGATTCATTTATTCAATGATACAGCAGGAGTGTGAAAGTGTCGAATGTTTTTTGGATAAGCGGTCATTCGTGCCTATTGAAAGCTCGTATAGACGTGGAACGTTCACCTATACAAACAAAAAAGTCCAGGAGCATAGCTGCTGGACTTTCCTTTTCCCCCATTGTTTTACCTAACCTAACAAACCCTTTCGGGTAAGATCTATTAATTACACACGAGCCGACTTACTACGGATGGTTCGCATGAAGTTATTGAATTCTCTACGCTCCAGTTTGCCCTGTGGACGGTAGTAGCCCAAATCTTTCTTTGAGCTTGCCATATCCATGATGGCAGCAATTGCAGCCCCTACTCCCAGGGTCAACAACATAATAAGAGCTAATGACATAATAAATTGATGTGGGCGGTGATTGATAGCTTGCTTTTGCTATACTGTACCTCTACGGATAAAGGTCAATAACAGCGAAATAACTGCGATTACAAGCAAGATGTGGATAAGCCCTCCGGCACTATATCCTACTACACCAATTAACCAGCCAATAATCAAGATGACAGCGATGATATACAATAGACTTCTCATGATGGTTAAAGTTTTGAAAGTTTTACGTGAATCGGTATGTGCTTAGTTGGATAAAAACTCTTTGCCACTATGCCACCCCTACCATTTTTAGCTTGAATAAGCCTTATATACGTCAAAGTCGTAAAAGTTCGAGTAAATAATTCCCCGTCGCGGGGAAAAAGCCCTGAGGTACAACGGGGAAGGGAAGTGGCATATAAATGGTACCCCAGCTTTTACACTTTATTAATCCCCTAATCAGACCCATGAATCGCTTAAAAAGCATTGCTAACTTTTTTGCTGAAGTCTATAGTGAATTTTCTAGTGACAACGCACTTAAGATGAGTGCTTCTCTTTCTTATTATATGATCTTTTCCCTGGCCCCTATGCTTTTAGTGATTATCTCACTACTGGGCATTTTCTATGGTCAGGATGCCATTCAGGGTCAGGTTTTCGGACAAATTCAGGGGCTTGTAGGCAAAGAGGCCGCCCTTCAGATTCAGGAAATCATTCGCCGAGCCGAGCTTTCCAATCGTTCACCACTAGCCTTGACCTTGGGTATTGGTACATTAGTCATTGGGGCCACGGGCGTATTTGGAGAAATGCAGGATTCCATCAATCGCATTTGGTCCTTACGAGCCAAGCCCAAGAAAGGCTGGTTGAAGCTTCTTATTAATCGATTACTATCCTTCTCTCTGATCATTAGCATGGGTTTCATACTACTCGTATCGTTGCTCCTCAACTCGCTATTAGATGTGTTCAGTTCGCAACTGGAACGACTTTTCAATAGTCAAATGGTAGTCGTTGTATACATCATCAATATCGCTTTCATTTTTACGGTTATTACGGTGTTGTTTGCTCTGATTTTCAATGTACTGCCTGATGGAAAACTGTATTGGAAAGATTCCTTCGTTGGAGCGGGTTTTACCGCGATTCTATTTATGGTAGGGAAATTTTTGATCGGCTTGTATTTAGGGCAGTCCAACCTGAGCTCTACCTACGGCTCAGCCGCTTCGCTGGTGATCATCCTGCTCTGGGTGAATTACTCGGCAGCTATTCTGTACTTCGGAGCGGAGTTTACTAAAGTCTATGTCAAGCAATACGGGCGGGGCATTGTACCGAAAAACGAGACCGTTATAGTCTATGAACAGGAAATTGAACCTAAAAATCTCGAACAGGGCCAGATACCCCACGTCAACGTGGCGAGTCTGAAAGGCTATTATGATAGACACTGATTGTCCTACAAACCCAGCTTACTAATCCTCACAGCCATGAAAACGTATGTTAATGCCGACATTCGGCCCGAGTCACGGCCATCGTTCGTCATCAAGACCCTGCAAATTTTAAATTTCCTTACATTCCTCATTACGCTGGTAGTGAATTGGGCAGCCGTGAGCTTGCCTTTAAACGGTAAATCGACCAAACAGCTTTCGGATCAGTATCCCAATCTATTTACACCCGCCGGACTTACGTTTTCGGTTTGGAGTGTGATTTACACCATGACGGCTATTTTCGTGTTCTTTCAGTTGAAAGGCCTATTTAGCTCCGTATCCAGCGACTATGTCAATCGCGTGGTACGGCGGCTGAGTGGCTGGTTTATTGCCTCGAATCTGCTGAATGCCTCCTGGATTATTGCCTGGCATTATGAGTATGTAACGTTCTCCGTAGTCATTATGCTGGCTATTCTGGTTACGCAGTTGACGTTACTGGTGCGAGTACACGAAGTTTCTGAAGTAGATACGACCTGGGGACAACGCTTTATCGTACGAACGCCCTTTGGTCTATACGCCGGCTGGATTTCTATTGCCACTATCGCTAATATTACGGCCTGGCTGGTCAGTATCAACTGGAATCAGTTCGGCATCTCAGCGGAAGTTTGGACGGTAATTATGATCATTACGGGTACCATTCTGGCTCAACTGGTGTTGTTTACGCTTCGCAGTGTTTCGTACGGACTAGTCGTCATCTGGGCCATCGTTGGGATTATTCTAAAACGCTACCAAACACCAGATCCTAACATGACCATCGTGTACGTGTGCGAGATTTGCATTCTGGTACTGACAATTTCCGTAATCCTGATCGCCTTCACTAACCTGGTCATTCCCATTCGCAAAAGCCCCACTTTGCACTGGACCCGACCTCGTATTCAACACGATTAAAGCCTGATCCTTTCATTCCTGACATTCCTCCGTATCTGTGCAAACGTGCGGAGGAATGTCTGTTTTTTAGTAGTCCTTAAAACAAGTTCTTTCGGTCAGCGTTTTTAAAATGCGAAGCTTCTCTAAATCAGTAGGTCCATTCATAGCAGGGGCATTCGGTTCATTGGGAGTAATCCGCTGAATAACTCACGCTTACGAAAAATAAATCATTTTTTCATACTGGATAGACTCCCGTTCTTTTTCATTTCAAAAGTCTTGTATCTTTGCCACAAAAAACCCGGTTTATAGGCAATTTTGTTGTATTTTCCCAAGGCAAGAGCCATACATACATGACCGAGGAAACTATTCCTAACCGTCGTTTTATATATTCTCCATGGAGTTTACAATTGCACAGGTGGCCCAGCTTTTGGGCGGTGAAGTAAAGGGTCCTGCGGATCAGAAGGTTAGTCGTCTAGCTAAGATCGAAGAAGGGACACAAGGGGCGATTAGTTTTCTGTCTAACCTCAAGTACGAGCAATACCTTTATACAACTGCTGCCTCGGCCGTTATCGTTAGCAAAGGTTTCGAGCCTAAGAAAGCATATACGCCCACACTTATTGTGGTGGATAACGCCTATACGGCTTTCACCCGCCTGCTGGAAGTTTACCATAACGCCCTGAGTTTTCGTAAATCAGGGATTGAAGAGCCCGTATACCGGGGTCAGGATACAGAGATTGGTGAGGGCATTTATCTGGGAGCATTTGCCAGCATTGGCGACTACTGTCGGATCGGGAAAAACGTAAAAATTTACTCCCAAGTCTACATTGGTGATAACGTAGTCATTGGCGATAATACTATTCTGTACTCGGGCGTAAAAGTTTATGATAATTGTCGGATTGGTGCCAATTGTACCCTTCATGCCAATGCCGTAATCGGATCCGATGGGTTTGGTTTTGCTCCGCAAACCGACGGTAGTTACAAAAGCATTCCCCAGCTGGGTAATGTGGTTCTGGAAGATTACGTATCCATCGGAGCCAATACTACCATTGATTGTGCCACCATGCCGGAAGATTCAACTATCATCCGGGAAGGAGCCAAACTCGACAACTTAATTCAGATTGCCCACAACGTCGAAATTGGCCGCCATACTGTAATGGCCGCTCAGTCGGGCGTTTCAGGTTCCTGTAAAATCGGTGATTATTGCATGATCGGGGGCCAGGTAGGTATTTCCGGTCACCTGCATCTCGCTGACCACACAATTATCACGGCTCAATCTGGAATTTCGAAGTCGATTGATAAGCCGGGAACCATCCTGAGTGGCTCCCCCGCCGCAGAAAACCGGGAGAACCTCAAGTCGCAAGTACTGGTTCGTCGACTTCCCGAGTTGGAAAAGCGGGTTCGGGAACTGGAAAAAATTCTGAAAGAATTATCTTTGCCCGCTAATAGTATTCAGTAGTTAAGCAGTGAGTCGATAAACGCTTTTTTCGTTTCTCATTTTGAGGTAACCGAGGAAAGATTCAAGGACTTTACAAAGACCCTAATCGATAGCTGTTCATCCATCCAAGATGAATCTTAAACAGCACACCATTCAGAAGCCCGTCACCGTTTCCGGCGTAGGGTTACATACCGGCGTAATCGCATCCATGACGTTTCAGCCGGCTCCAGTCAACCACGGTTACAAATTCCAGCGGATTGATTTACCGGGTCAGCCCATCGTCGATGCTGACGTTGACTTTGTTGTCGATGTATCCCGCGGTACCACGCTTGAACACAACGGAGCCCGGGTGCATACAGTTGAACACACGCTAGCCGCTTTGGTGGGCCTTCAGATCGACAATTGCCTCATTCAGCTCGATGGTCCTGAACCGCCCATCATGGATGGTTCTTCCATCAAGTTTATTGAAGCTCTTGACGATGCTGGACTCGTGGAGCAAAATGCCTTGCGTAATTACTTCGAAGTTCCTTCGGAAGTGCGTTACCGCGACCGGGACCGCGACGTAGAAATTGCCGCGTTGCCGCTCGATGACTACCGGGTAACGGTAATGGTCGATTATAACTCAAAGGTTCTCAGCAGCCAGCACGCCAGCCTGAATGATATTACGCTTTTCAAACAGGAAATTGCCAAAAGTCGTACGTTCTGCTTTCTGCACGAACTGGAAGCTCTTTTCAAAGCAAACCTGATTAAAGGTGGTGACCTTTCTAATGCCATTGTGATTGTAGACCGGGAATTTGAAGACGGTGAACTGGATCACCTGTCCTCCTTACTCGGAAAACCCCGCGTCAGTGTAATACCGGGCAAGGGTATTCTTAATAATATTGACCTGCACTACGCCAACGAACCTGCTCGCCACAAACTGCTCGACGTAGTAGGTGATCTGGCTTTGGTAGGCCGTCCGTTGAAAGCACAAATCCTGGCCGCTCGCCCAGGTCACGCTGCCAACGTGGAAATGGCTAAAAAAATCAAGAAGCTGATGCGGGAAACCCAAAAACCCAGTATTCCGGTATACGACCCCAAGGTTCCGCCGGTCATGGATATCAAACAGATTTCCAATTTGCTGGCTCACCGTTACCCCTTCCAGTTGATTGATAAAATCATTCACATGGATGAATCCAGTGTAGTAGGTGTCAAAAATGTAACCATCAATGAGCCTTTCTTTACTGGACACTTCCCCGAGAATCCGGTGATGCCCGGTGTACTGCAAATTGAAGCCATGGCTCAAACGGGCGGTATCCTGGTGATGAGTACCGTACCTGATCCGGAAAACTACTGGGCGTACCTGGCGGCTATCGAAAACTGTCGGTTCCGTCGTAACGTAGTGCCTGGTGATACCGTTATTTTCAAGTGCGAATTTATGGCTCCCATGAAACGGGGTATTGCCAAAATGCACGGACAGGCCTGGGTGGCTGGTCAACTGGTGATGGAGAGTGACATGACCGCAAGTTTAGTACGTAAAAAATAAGCCGACCCGTTTACGGTAGGTGAAGTAAGCGTACCGTATTCTGGCAATGAACAGAATGATACAGCCCTTAGCATACGTTCACCCTGATGCAAAAATTGCCCCCAATGTGGTCATCGAACCCTTTGCGGTCATTCATAAAAATGTTGAAATCGGTGAAGGTTCCTGGATTGGCTCCAATGTTACTATTTTCGAAGGAGCCCGTATTGGGAAGAATGTTCAAATTTTTCCCGGTGCCAGCATCTCGGCCGTACCGCAGGACCTGAAATTCGAAGGCGAAGAAACCTTGACTACCATTGGTGACTATACTACGATTCGGGAATGCGTAACCATTAACAAAGGCACGAAAGCAGCGGGTAAAACGGTTATTGGCAGCCACTGTCTGCTCATGGCCTACACGCACATTGCCCACGACTGTGTTATTGGCGACTATTGCATTATGGCCAATAGTGTACAAATGGCTGGTCACGTGGAATTAGGGGATTGGGCTTTTATCGGAGGCACAACCGCAATCCATCAATTTTCAAAAATTGGACCTCACGCCATGATCGGTGGCGGTTCGCACGTATTGAAGGATATTCCTCCGTATACGAAAGCAGGCCGGGAACCCATTGCGTACGTCGGTTTGAATTCCATCGGCCTGCGTCGGCGGGGATTCAGCAACGAGAAAATTGCCGAAATTCAGGAGATTTACCGCTACGTATATCTGAAAGGATACAACAACGCCGAAGCCCTGCACCGAATCGAAATTGAACTCCCTGCTTCGGCTGAACGGGACGAAATTATCAACTTCATCCGCTCCTCCGAACGAGGCATTATGAAAGGCCCTGGCAAAGGGACATCCGTAGAATAGCACTTTTTGAAAAGGTCAGAATCATGTCTTCTGACCTTTTTCTTTCTTTCCCATGCAGATCATTCTCGAACAGCTGGGTAAACGGTTTATTCGGGAATGGATTTTCCGCCGCTTATCCCTCGAACTTGCTGCCGGCGATCGTCTGGCTATTACGGGTCCGAATGGCTCCGGCAAATCCACACTTCTTCAGGTTCTGACGGGTGCGATGCCCGCTAGTGAAGGCAAGATTCAGTACCGCGAGGGCTTACAGGATATTCCTTCGGATCATTTTTTCCGACAGGTCAGTATCGCCGCTCCGTACCTGGAACTGATCGAAGAATTTACGCTAACCGAACTCGTCGATTTCCACCAGAAGTTTAAGCCTTTCAAGCAGAATCTGAGTACGCCCGCTTTTATTGAGCGACTGGATCTGAAGGCTTCACGCGATAAATTCATCCGGAATTTTTCTTCGGGCATGAAACAGCGGCTCAAGCTCGGACTGGCTTTCTACTCAAATGTACCCTTGGTCATTCTCGATGAGCCCACTTCAAACCTGGATACCCGCAACAGCGACTGGTATTTCGAGGAAGTACAGAAACTGGATGCCAATCAAACACTGATCATTGCTTCGAACGTACCCGCTGAGTACCAGTTCTGCGAAAAAGTCATTGACATTCAGGCGTATAAGTAAAAATCCGATTCTTGAGGTTCTCCGCTTTCGGTGGCATTTTGTATATTCGTTGCCTAACCTCACTGAAGCGATGCGGAACCTGTTTACCTGCCTGCTTATCTTTCTTACTTTATCTGCATTTGCTGACAATCAGCCCGTTACTTTCATTCCCAACCAGGGTCAGTGGGACGCCAGCGTGCGGTACCGCATTCAGATTCCGGGCGGCCAGCTGGACTTGCGGACGGATGGGATGGATTACGTTTTCTACGATACGGATTACTTCAAGCAACTTCATAACCGAACCTTACCGGCCAACACGCCCTTAAAGCTGCACGGTGTACGCGTGTATTTTGACGGTTCCAATCCGAACCCAACCCTGAAAAGTGACCTCTCGGACGGAATTTCCCGAAATTATTTTCTGGGAAACGACGCCCGCCGCTGGGCTTCCAATGTTTCTGGCTTCGGCGAAGTCGTCTATAAGGAATTATATCCGGGTATTGATCTGCGACTATATGCTCACCATTCGACGATTAAGTACGAATTCATCGTTCACAGCGGAGCTAATCCTGATCTGATTAAGATGCGGTACGAAGGTTCGGAGAAGCTATCCGTATCCGAACACGGAAATCTGGAAGTTCGTACGTCCATGGGCTGGTTTCGGGAACTGAATCCGTACAATTACCAGGAAATTCGAGGGAAAACAACGGAAGTGAAAGGCCACTTCGCCGTTCGTGAGAAAAACGTAGTGAGCTTTAATTTACCCAATGGCTACGATCCCAAACATCCGCTGATCATCGATCCGGAGCTAATCTTTGCCAGTTTCTCCGGTTCTTATTCCGACAACTGGGGCCACACCGCTACCTACGACGCGGAAGGAAACCTCATTTCCGGTGGATCGACGAACGCGTCTGGTTTTCCCGTAACCGCGGGAGCGTATCAAATCAACTACGGCGGCAACGGCGGCCAAACCCTCTGGGATGTCGCTATTCTCAAATTCAACCCAACGGGTACCCGCCTACTGTATGCTACGTACCTGGGTGGTACGCAAACGGAAGTACCGCATAGTCTCATCGTTAACTCCAAGGGAGAACTACTGATTTTTGGAACGACTTCCTCCCAGAATTTCCCGACCAGTACGCAAGCTCACAAACGCAATTTTAGCGGCGGTACCTACGTACAACCACTCAGTGGAATGGACTACAACAACGGTAGCGATATTTTTCTGGCAAAACTTAGTGCGGATGGAAAATCATTACTGGCATCGACCTATTACGGAACGACGGCCAACGATGGCCTGAATCTGAACACCCTTCTGAGCATTCAGTATTACGGGGATGCGTACCGGGGCGAGATCATTACGGATGCTCAGGATAATGTACTTCTGGCCACCACCACCCCCTCCGAACTTCCTCTGAGCCGCCCCGACCGACTGGCTGCTACTGTCCTCAAATTCTCACCCGATTTATCAAAACTGATCTGGGAAAGACCGAAGATTATGCCCGGCTTCAGCGGAGCGTACGGGATACGGGCGGCGGCCTCGGGGAATATCTACGTCTGCGGAGCCGTACGCGATAACCTGCCTACCCCCGAGGATGGCTGGCTGGCCAAACTAGATGCCACCGGAAACGTACAGAAAACCAAACGCATCGGTACCAGCAACGCCGACGTCGCCATGTTGCTGGATTTGGATAAGGACGAAAACGTATACGTATTAGGATTGAGTAACGGCGGGAAATACCCGGTTACGTCGGGCGTGTACACCAACCGGAACAGCGGGCAGTTTATTCATGCCTTTGATCCAACACTGGACCGAACGCTTTTTTCGACCGTCATTGGCAGCGGTCGCGGTACTCCCGACATTGCTCCGACGGCCTTTCTCATCAACGAATGCGGGAATATTTACCTGGCAGGCTGGGGTGGCGAAGTGAATGCGACCATAGGTACAACGCTGGCACTGGCGAGTAGTACCAAAGGCTTGCCTGTCACCACCGACGCTTTTCAGAAAACGACGGACGGTAGTAATTTTTATCTGGCCCTGTTAGAAAATGGAGCAAAGTCCCTGCTGTACGCGACATTTTTTGGCAATACCAATGCTTCGCCCGACGTCCGGGGTGATCACGTGGATGGTGGTACCTCTCGCTTCGACAAACGGGGGTATGTCTATCAAGCCGTTTGTTCCTGTCAGCCCTCCTCCTTTCCTACCACGCCCGGAGCCTGGTCTACCGTAAACCGGGCTGGCAACTGTAATAACGCCGTTTTCAAGTTTGATATCGACAATCTGGAAGTGAAATTCGATATGTTCCTCAATGGCAAAAAGCAAGATACAATCGATGTCTGTACGCCCGCTAAACTGCAATTTGTCAATACGAGTACCGGAGGGAAAAGCTACGAGTGGAATTTTGGGAATCTGGGTAAATCTACAAATCCCGTGCAGGGGGAGTTTACCTTTACCAAGCCTGGGGTATACGTCATTACCCTCGTGGGCCGAAACCCCTTGAGCTGTAAACGCGAGGCCCTGTATCAGCGAACCGTTCGCGTTTCTGAACCCGCGTTTCAGGTGAGTAAAGATACAACGATGTGCCTGGGCGGAACGGTACAGTTGCGGGCTTCTGGTGGATCGAATTACCAGTGGACGGCCCACGGCTCACTTAACAGTACCACCATTGCTAATCCCGTAGCCACCCCTACCGAAACAACTACGTATACCGTTCAGGCTTCCGATTCGAAAGGTTGTACGGGACAGAAGTCGGTTACGGTGACCATTCAACCGCTGCCGGTTCAGGTCACAGTTTCGGAACCCGTCATTTGCAAGGGCCAAACGGTTCGCATTCAGGCGACGGGTGGAAGTTCGTATCAATGGACTGGCTTGGCCATCAGCGACAGTAGTAAGGCAGCCATTACGGTACAGCCCAGCCAAAGTACTGCCTATACGGTTATCGTTAAAGACAATAAAGGGTGCCGTGGACAGGCTAAGGCCACGGTAACCATTGATGAATCGTTTCGGCCGGATTTTGCCGTTGAAAAGGTGTTTGACTGCGTAAAACCCACGCAGGTACGCATCAAACTGTCGAACGCGGGCGGCGATCAGTACGACTGGTATTTAGGCAATGGTGATTCGCTGGCGACGCAACAGCCTTCGCCCTACGTGTATCCCAAACCCGGCACGTATCAGGTGACGGGAATTGCCAAACGCGGAAGTTGTACCCTTTCGGCTTCTCAGCCGATAACCATTGAACCGCCGCTGGAAGTACCGAATGTAGTAACGCCCAACGGCGATGGCAAAAATGATCAGTTTGTGATTGGTACCAATGGACTAAAACTGGATGTGTTCAATCGCTGGGGAAAGGCCGTGTATCAGCACGTTAGCTATCAGAATGACTGGACACCTTCCGTAGCTCCGGGAACCTATTACTATCTGATCACTTTTCCCGATGGCAAGCAGTGTAAGAGCTGGGTGCAAGTCATTAACTAACGTTGTGTAATTTACAGTTAATCAGTATTTTAGCATTCCATTCAAACGTTTACACCCATGAAATCATTCGTTTTAACCCTGGCCTTGGCCCTTACCGGACTGGCGGCCCAAGCTCAGGCCACCTACCACGGAGCTAAAATCACGACCGATCACGCGATTTCAACCACCCAATTGGTGGAACAAATGAAGAAATCCGATACGCTTGCTACCAAAGTGACCGGTACGGTAGAATCCGTCTGCAAGATGAAGGGTTGCTGGATGAAAGTAAAACTGCCCGAAGGCAAGACGATGCGGGTTTCGTTCAAAGACTATGATTTCTTCGTACCGAAAGATATTGAAGGCAAAACGGTTGTATTTGAAGGACAGGCCTTCTCCCGCGTTACACCCGTGAATGAACTCAAACATTACGCCGAAGACGCCGGAAAATCAAAAGAAGAAATTGCTAAAATCACACAGCCTGAGAAAGCCGTGGTCTTCGTAGCGGATGGGGTTATTGTTAAGTAATCGTTTATAGATTTTAATAAAAAGGCCGAAAGAAGATCATTCCTTCGGCCTTTTTCGATTGTAGTATTCTCTTACTCCCGTTGCATGAGTTTCCAGCGGGTTCCCGCCAGAGCCAGAGTAATTAAGGAAAGGAAATAGATGATATTCCGCGAATCAATCAGTCCTCGTCCGAGGGCATTGTACTGCGTATCCAGCCCCAGCCAGCCCAACCAGTACGCGGCTCCATTCCAGACTTCCAGTCCAGCCACGGAGCTTAAACCGACGTACAGCAGGAAACTAATGAATACGCCCAGTAGGAATGCGATGATCTGATTATCTGTCAGTGAAGAAGTGAACAGTCCAATGGCCGCAAAGACGCAACCCAGCAGAAAAAGGCCGATATACGATCCCTGTACGCTCGCCGAATCAATGTTTCCCACCGGATTTCCTAACTGATACACGGAATAGTAGTAGATCAGCGTAGGTACCAAAGCCAGAAAAATCAAAAAACAGGCGGCCAAAAATTTACCAATGACCAGTTGCCACTCGGTTAGTGGCTTGGTGAACAGCAATTCCAGCGTACCAATTTTTCGTTCTTCGGCAATGGACCGCATGGTGATGGCGGGTACCAAAAATAAAAACACGTACGGAGCCAGATTGAAAAACGTCGCCAGGTCCGCGTACCCACTGTTCAACACACTCGTATCAGGAAAGATCCAGACCAGCAAGCCCATCGCCAGCAGAAACACAGCCATTACGACGTATCCAACCAACGAGCTTAAAAAGGAATTGACTTCTTTCTTGAAAATAGTAAACATACCGTAAAAACAGGGAGAGATAGCAGAGTGAAACCGGGCGTATAACGCTGAAGGAGCCTGATAAATTTTTCCGGGATTCGCTTATGCAAACATGGGGCGATCCCGCTTGACCACTGCGGCGACGATCAAACCCAGTACCGTACCCACGATTACGCCCGTTAAGATGGTCATTACAAAACTGAAACCGGGATTGGTCATCAACGTAACGAATCGCATGGCCGTTTCGGTTTGCTCTTCGGTCATGCCGCGTTCTTCGTACGCATTCCGTAAGGCCCGCAGCGTTTTTTCCTGAGCTGAATTATCAATGAACTGCGTATAGATCAAAATAAGACCCGCCGATAGTACCCCCCATACCGCTCCGGTTAATGCCGCAATCCCGACCCCCTGGCCAAAGGAAATATATCCTTCGTTATGCGTACGAAATTCCCGCATTGCCAGCACCAATACTAAAACCGTAAAACCGATTTGTAGAAAATTGGTCAGCAAACCCCAGCCCATGTTGGCTTTCATGGGGTCGTCAGGCATCATATTCAACGCCTGATAACTGATGGAGAAGACAGCGGTAACGATCCCGGAAATCGCTCCCCATTTCATGGCGATACGAGCAGTCGAAGGGGTTGGTTCCATAGTGTAGTAGGTGGTTAGGGGTTAATGATACAATCGAAGTAGGGTGATAAACTTAACTACTGGCACTCATCTTCCGAATCCAGATCGCTACCAGAGCTGCGTAGAGGAAGTGAAAAATCATGCGTAACATGCCAAAATTGCTCCAGAAAATAGATTCGGGGGAAATCTGCTCAATTTGCTCCAGAAAAAGCTTGAAGTCGACCGGACCCGCATCTTTTTGATTACCAAATTGTTCCTTGACCATCGACTGATCCTGCAAGGCCAGACGTTTCAGATCCGTGATAAATTCCGGAACCAGTGAAGGCTCGACATATCGAACGTAACCCGCCACTAATAAACCGTCCACAAAGCTCGCCGTGAGAACGACTAGTACGCAGAACCCAAAGATTTCCAGAAAATTCATGGGTCGCCGGACGTTTTTCCAGTAGCGATGGGCTCCGAAGGCCATCGCTACCCACATGAGGATCATACCCAGATTCCGGCGGGTACCCAGTGGCATGGCGTCTGTCAGCTTTAGTACATAGAAATAGGCAAAGCAAGCTAATCCCGCCAGCAAGCCCAAGCCTAAAGCCAATCGTAGAAAATACTTGTTAATCATGGAGGTGAGGCAATGTGTGGCAGGGAACGTTGCTCCCTGCCACACCAGCTATACTTTAAAACTCAAGGGTTTGCTATGAAAGGTACTCGTACCCTGGTTCACGACGCCGTACACTTTCCCGCGTAAAGTTTTACCTACGAAAGGCGTGTTTTTGCCTTTAGATTGCCAGTCGGCCAGATTTACCGTCCATTCTTCATCGGGATTGAACGCGGTCAACTGAGCAATTTTCCCTTCGGCAATCGTTACCGGGTTTCGCTGTAATACGGAGCGAGGGTTCGCTGTAAAGAGTTCCAGGACTTTTTCCAATCCCAGATTTCCGTAGGTCAGGGCCGTTGCAAAAGCTGTTTCCAGACTACTAATTCCGAAGTCGGCTAAATCAAACTCCAGATTCTTCGATTCCGTATCCTGGGGATAGTGATCGGATACCAGAGCATCAATGGTACCGTCGGCCAGAGCTGCCCGCAACGCTTCTACTTCGCTGGCTGGACGGAACGGGGGCATTACTTTCAGATTCGTATCGAACTCGACTAAATCTTCATCGGTAAACGCCAAATAATGAGCGGCCGTATCGCAGGTGATGGGTAATCCCTGAGCTTTCGCCTGCCGGATCAGCTCCACTGAACGAGCCGTTGAGACTAGTGAAAAATGCAGACGGGGCCGCAAGTCAAAGGTTTCCACCGCGTATTCCAGCAGGCGTAAATCCCGCTGAATCATCAGTTCTTCCGCCATGGTCGGAATGCCCCGCATGCCCAGCATGGTACTCATATTTCCTTCGTGCATCTGACCGTGAACCGTCAGCGTAGGTTCTTCAGGACGTTGAATGAGCAGACCATTCACCTGGGCCAGATATTGAAGTGACTTCAGTAATATGTCGGCATTCCAGATGGGTTCTTCGCCATCGGTAAAGGCAACAGCCCCCGCGTGATGCAGGTCGAGCATCTCCGTGAAATCCTTGCCTTCGCAACCCAGGGTAAGAGCAGCGGTGGGTAAAAACTGTACGGCCTGATCTTCTGAAAAACTGCGGAGATAATTCAGGCTTTCTTTCCGCTGTACTACGGGCTTGGTATTGGGCAGCAGTACGACTTCCGTGAAACCTCCAGCAGCGGCCGCCCGTTTCAGGCTGTATAAATCTTCCTTAGCCTCGTAGCCGGGATCTTTGGCGTGAACCCGCAGATCACACCAGCCCGGCGAAATGCACAGCCCCTCCTGACGGATTTCCTGCCCTGAAGAGATAGCGGCAAGATTTTCACCCATTTTTCGAATGATACCGTCTTCAATCCAAACATCCACCACCTGATTATGAAATGCCGAATGCGGATCAATAATGCGAACGGAACGAAAGAGAAGATTCATAGGGTCGAATGTTGAACAAGGAACAAAGCATACCGAAAATTCGGTGTCCTTTGTTCCTTGCTCTGATCAATGGTTTATTGACGATTTTCGGCAACCTCGCCCAGAGCGATACGCACGAAAACAGAAAACGGTCGACTGTCGACTAGTGTATAGACTCCTGGTAAGTAGCGGCGTCCATCAAGGCATCCAGATCAGCCGGATTTGATACCTCAAGTTTGATTACCCAGCCATCACCGTACGGGTCGGTATTGACTTTGTCGGGACTGTCATTTAGGCTCTCGTTTACTTCGAGCACTTTACCCGCTACGGGCAGGAACAGATCAGATACCGTTTTTACGGCTTCTACTGAACCAAATACTTCGTTGGCAGCCAATTCCTGATCCAGGGAATTAACTTCTACGAAAACCACATCGCCCAATTGATCCTGAGCATAATCGGTAATACCAACCAATGCTACGTTACCGTCAACGAGTTTAATCCATTCGTGTTCAGCGGTGTAGCGAAGTTCTGAAGGAAAGTTCATGTGTTTGTGATGGCAATCTGTCTGAAATTCCCTGCAAGTTACGGAAGAAGTTCAGGGTTTAGCGTCCGGGGTTTAGAGTTTTTTCGATTTCCTGGCCCGCGGAGGCAAGCGCTGGTGGTACACTGTTTTTACCTACTCCCCTCAAAAAACAATAAAAGCTATGAAAGCCAATCCAGCCTCACAGAACACAGCGGCTCATAAGCATAATAAAATGCATAAGCCCGAAAACAAAGACAACTTGGACAGCCGGGTCAAACAAGAACTCGATAATAACTCGAATAACCGGAAAGAAATCCGGAGCAATCAACCCAAAGATAAAGAGTAACGAAAAAGCGGATTCCCTCTCAGGAATCCGCTTTTTTAGTTTTCGGTTTTTAGTGGTCAGTCGGGTTCATGCCAGCTTATCACCGCTATGAGATGATCGGGCCAATTCTAATTTGGGAATCCCTATGAGCTGTTACAGATCACTTACCTTCGAGCAGTCTGCCATTGAAAACGGAAAACAGACAACCTTATAAACTTTGCGTAATGCCTAGTTCCAGTCCCCGTAACTCAGCCAGTCCCCGTAAGCGACCAATGGCCGTGTACCCCGGATTGGTCCGTTTTTCGGGATTCAGGTCATCCAGCATCCGGTGACCGTGGTCGGGCCGCATGGGGATATTTACATCCGTACGTCCTTCCTTTTCCCGACGTTTCATTTCTCCCACGGCGGCTTTCATTACCTCGTACATCCCCGCGTGCCCTTCCAGGTGATTAGCTTCATGGAAGGTCTCCGGTACCTCGTCAATTTCGCGGTGCACGCTCCGTAAATGGAGGAAATGCGTACGGGGTCCGAACTCCTGTAGCATAGCGGGCAAATCATTATCCGCCCGTACCCCAAAACTTCCCGTACAGAAGGTCAGTCCATTCGCGGGCGAATCGGCTGCGGCGAATAGCTCCCGGATATCCGCTGCCGTACTCACCACCCGCGGTAAGCCCAGAATCGGCCGTGGGGGATCATCCGGGTGAATGCAAAGCTTTACGCCTACTTCTTCGGCTACGGGTACTACCGCTCGCAAGAAGTAATACAGGTTTTGCCGAAGTTCAAAATCACCGATTTCAGCGTAATAATCCAGTACTTTCTGAAATTGCTCAACGGTGAAACTTTCTTCCGAACCGGGCAGACCCGCAATGATATTACGAATTAGTAAGGCTTTCTGACTTTCGTTTAACGTCTTAAAGTAAACCTCGGCCCGTTGACGGAAAGATTCCGAGTATTCGGCCTCCGCCGCCGAACGCTTCAGGATAAATAACTCGAAAGCTACGAATGCGACGGCATCAAACCGCAGGGCTTCCGACCCATCGGGTACGACGTAGGCCAGATCCGTTCGCGTCCAATCGAGTACGGGCATGAAATTGTAACACACCGTCGTAATGCCCTGTTGAGCCAGGTTACGTAAAGTTTGCTGGTAGTTAGCAATGAGCTGATCCCGATCGGGCATAGCTCGCTTGATGTGCTCGTGTACGGGTACGCTTTCGACCACGGCCCATTCCAGTCCGGCTGCTTCAATAAGCGTTTTGCGGGATTCAATGGCTTCGGGCGTCCAGATTTTACCGTTAGGCACGTCGTGTAAGGCCGAGACGATACCCGTAGCTCCGGCTTGCCGAATGTCCGACAGCCGTACGGGGTCTTTCGGACCAAACCAGCGAAAAGATTGAAGAAGAGGCATAAAAGAGTTTAGAGTTTTCCGTTGTCTGTTTTCAGTTAAAGAGCTTTCAGCAAGTCTTTCGTCTGAAACGAGTGATCCCTAGCATTCGCTACCAATTAGACAAAAAAAATCCTAAAAAACTGAATAGGCCACCGCAGTACATAATTATCGGTAGAAATTCAATTTCTTAGGATTTAATGACTCAGTACTTAGAGTGATACGCCACGTTTCCAGGGAATAAAATCATCCTGACCCAAACGCACCGAGTGCGGCGTAACCTGACCGCTGGCTACCTGAATGACGTAATCCAGAATGCGTTCGCCCGCTTCATCGATGGTTTCCTGACCATCGATAATAGTACCACAGTTGATGTCGATAATATCGTTCATCTTGTGGTACAGCTTCGTATTCGTCGAAAGCTTGATGACGGGGGCAACCGGATTACCCGTAGGCGTACCCAGACCCGTGGTAAATAAAACGACGGTGGCTCCCGAAGCTACTTCAGCCGTGGTACTCTCCACGTCGTTTCCGGGGGTACAAACCAGGTTAAGACCAGGCTTGGTCACTTTCTCAGGGTAATCCAGCACATCAACGACGGGTGAATTCCCGCCTTTTTTCGCGGCTCCGGCAGACTTGATGGCGTCCGTAATCAATCCATCCTTGATATTACCGGGCGAAGGATTCATGTAAAAACCAGAACCTACGGCTTCCGCCCGCGAATTGTAGATTTTCATCAGCGAGTTGAACTTCAAAGCCGTTTCTT
This sequence comes from Siphonobacter sp., assembly GCF_048595215.1. Taxonomy (NCBI): domain Bacteria; kingdom Pseudomonadati; phylum Bacteroidota; class Cytophagia; order Cytophagales; family Cytophagaceae; genus Siphonobacter; species Siphonobacter sp. The sequence goes on along the minus strand of NZ_JBMDWJ010000006.1, from coordinate 20,097 downwards.
CATCGACGCAACGATCCGACAGTTCCTGTTCAACACCGCAGAGTTCCGGAAATTCCGCCAGAATGACGGTACCGCCTAGCGATATGAGAATATCTGAGGTATGACCAATCGCTGGATTCGCCGAAATTCCGGAAAACCCGTCCGAACCACCGCATTCCAGTCCAATCACCAGCTTGGAAAGCGGAGCGGGCTGACGTTCAATTTTATTGGCTTCAATCAGTCCGGCAAAGGTCTGCTTGATCGCTCCGGCAATGAGTTTTTCTTCTGAACCAATTTCCTGCTGCTCAAATACGTACAGCGGCTTGGCAAAGTTCGGGTCACGCTTGGCGATTTCTTCTCTCAGAATCGATACCTGAGCGTTCTGGCAACCCAGACTCAGTACCGTGACACCCGCCACGTTGGGATGCGTCGCATAGCCAGCGAGCAGGCCACACAGAGCCTGAGCATCCGAACGCGTACCGCCGCAACCCATTTCGTGGTTGAGGAATTTCACACCATCCACGTTCGGAAACAGACGGGTTTGCGTCGCCGTCTCTTCTTCAATGGCTAAATCAGCGTTGAGAATGTCCGTTATGGATTTGCCGGAACGGTACAGGCTAATCAACTGCTCGGTCTGATCTTTCCAAACCTGATTTTTTCCGTAGCCCAGGGAATCTACCAATGCTTCCCGCATCACTTCCAGATTACGGGTTTCGCAGAATACCATCGGCAGTACGATCCAGTAATTGGCCGTACCCACGCTTCCATCCTGCCGGTGATACCCCAGAAAAGACCGCTGCTTAAACTTGGTCGTATCGGGTTGTGTCCATTCCAGCTTACGCGATCCCAATCCAAAATCGTCAGAGGCGTGACGCGTATTGAACGTGTGCATCAATCCGCCTTTAGGGATAAACTGTTTGGCCTTCCCTACCAACACGCCGTACATGGTAATTTCTTCATCGACGGCCCGATCTTCCGTCAGAAATTTATGCTTGGCCGCAATATCATCGACCAGCTCGTAATCGACCCCCTGAAACGAAATGATCTCGCCTTTTTTCAGATCAGTTAGGGCGACAATAACGTTATCGGCGGGGTGGACTTTTAATACTCGTTGCTGCATGGGAGTAAAAGATTCTTTCTTTCAAAAGATGAAATCCGGACCTTGCTACCCGAATTTCCGATGGAAAAGAAATGAATAAAAATCAGTTAGGATAAAGCGGCCTCAAAAGCGGCTTCCGGACTTTCCTGAAGCTTGTTTAGGTAGAATGCCACCCGCTCGCCAAAGCCGGGTAAGGCATTCAGATCCGTACCCCAGAAATTCGTATTGCCGAGTACTTCCGAAAGCTCGCCCTGACGCGACCACCAGTCGAAATACCAGCCAGCGGGTTCGTCCTGAATGAGGTAGAACTCGCCGTTTCGTTCGCCAAAGTACTTGCCTCCTTCTTCTTTCACGGCTTTCATAAAGAGTACATACGCCGCAAAACCCAGGGCAAAACGTTCCGGAGCTGTACCCGTCTGCTCGTAATGCTTGAGCAGCAAAGGTACGTTACGGGTTTTCATCTTGGAGGTATAGTACAACGTAATACTGAGCAGTTTATGTTCCAGGAAGGGATTGGAAAAACGGTTCAGTAGACTGGCTCCGTACGTACGGGCCACCCCCAGCTCGATCGGGTAGGGAATGGCCGGGGCCAGTTCTTCAAACATCAATTCTTTTACGTAGCGGCTCGATACGGGATCGGACATGCTTTCGCGAACGGCGTTCTTACCGGAAAGATAATTCAGTCCGCAGGTCAGCGTGTGCGAGCCATTCAGCAGGCGAAGTTTCAGCTCCCGGTACCGATCAATATCGGGTTTGATGATCACGCCTAACGCATTGGCTTCGTCACAATCTACAGCATCGAAACTTAGTACGCTTTTTACTTTTTCATCGCCTTCAATAGCCCAGAGGCGGTATACTTCCGATACGCAGAGCAGGCCATCTTCGTAGCCCAGTTTTTGCTGGTATTCGGCCTGATCCGTCGCGTTGGGTTTTCCGGGAACAATCCGGTCCACCAGTGAATTACAGAAGGAGTTTGCCGTTTCCAGCCACTGAATGAAGTCAGCTTCGAGGTTCCCGCGACGAGCCAGCTCTAATACAATTTTCCGCAGATTCGTACCATTGTCAGGCACAAGTTCGGTCGGTACAATCACCATACCGCTTTCGGCTGAACCATTAAACGCTTTCCAGCGAGCGTATAGAAAGGCCGTCAGTTTTCCCGGAAATGATCTAGGAGGCGTGGCTTGCAAATCTTCGTTTTCGTCGAGCTGAATACCGATTTCCGTCGTATTTGAAGTAACAATCTGCATCTCTGGGTTGCTCGCACAGGCCAGAATTTCGGCCCATTGGCTCGGAGCCGCCAGCGTACGGGAAATACTGGCGTTGACGATGTATTCTTCAATCGGTTGTCCATCTTCGCCCAAGCCCCGAATCACCTGGGTAAAGAGTTGATCCTGCCGATCAAATTCGGACGTATCGCTGCCGGTTGATTTCACCACCACGATTCGGCCGTTGAATACGCCCTGTTGATTGGCTTTGTCCACAAAATAGTCGCACAAACCCCGCAGCAACACGCCCGTACCAAATTGCAGAATGCGTTCGGGTAATTCAAAAACGGAAGGATTGGGTAATTGAACCGGCACAGTTGCCGAAATTTGGGGCAAGTTTTTGCGGGAAAGCAACATGACTAAAACGTTAGTAAAGTTTGAAGTATAGGGTCGGGAATTTGCCGTAATCATCCAAGATAAGCTGGATGATTTGCTGATTGGCTCTTCTTCTGCCCTTGTATACAAGTGAAATTTTTTCGAATGATTCGTCTGTAAGGAAGGACGGGCGAAGTCAGATCATACCCTGAATAAAAAGAAATAATGGAAGCAGGAAGCTCAAACCCCACGCATTCGGATCCGACACACGCATCGAATGAGCTGGTACTCACCAAGGACGGTAGTCATACGCTGTACTCAGCCCGCTTCAACCAGTGGTATCATTCCCTGCACGGAGCCTTTGATGAATCGAAACGTATTTTTCTGGAATTAGGGCTGAATTATCTACTGGAATCGGGTAAACAGGAAATCCGGATTCTGGAAATGGGATTTGGTACGGGCTTCAACGCTCTGCTTACCTTGCTAAAGGCCGGGCAGTCACCCGTTGTTGTACATTATACTAGCCTGGAAGCGTATCCCGTTCCGCCCGAAGCGTATCGGCAACTCAATTATGATGAGTTTATGCATACAGCGGTTTTACAATCGTTGCACGAGGCGGCCTGGGATACGGACGTACACTTGTCGCCCGCCTTCACCCTGCGTAAAGTTCAAGCCACTCTTCAGGATTTCCTGGCGAATGAAACCCTCGGCGAGCCGTACGATCTGGTCTATTACGACGCCTTTGCTCCCAGCTCACAACCAGAACTTTGGACTACTGAAATCTTCTCCGGAATCGGCCGTCGTTTGCAGGTGGGCAGCCTATTGACTACCTATTGCTCCAAAAGCGTTGTACGGCGGGCATTACAAGCGGCTGGTTTTCGCGTCGAAAAACATCCCGGACCGCATGGTAAGCGGGAGGTAGTGCGAGCTATTTGGGAGCCGGAGCGTTCTAATGAACCTTATAACTGACATTTTTTAATCGTTTTTAGACATTTTGTCAGTATTTTATTTCTACATTTACCAATAAATAGACATTTTGTCATTATATTTTTAACTTTTGAGTTTGGTATAGCTGTTTTAATTATAGAGTCGTCCGACAATCAATGAGTCGGTTGAATATCGAAAACAATAAAAAACGTTATAGCCATGTCACTCGTAAAATTTCATCAACCTGCATTCCCTTCTTTAGTAAATCGTTTCTTTAACGATGACTTCTTTCAATCGTACAACCAAGTAGCGGGCAAGAACGAGTTCCACAATTTGCCTGCTGTCAATGTCAAAGAAAGCGAAGGAAACTTCCAGCTTGAACTGGCTGCTCCTGGTTTGAAGAAAGAAGACTTTAAAGTAAGCGTACACGAAAATCGTCTGGTAATTTCAGTTAAGAAAGAGAGCCAGAACGAAGAGAAAGCCGAAAAATACAGCCGGAAAGAATTCAGCTACAGTAGTTTCCAACGGGCCTTTGTATTACCCAAAACCGTAGATGGTGAGAAAATCGAAGCCAGCTATACCGAAGGAATCCTGTACCTGACGCTCCCGAAAAAAGAAGAAGCAAAAGCACAGCCTCGTGAAATTTCCATTGCCTAATCGTACCTAGTGCAGTTGGTTCGTGCGGAAAGAAGCAGGGAGAACTTTAGTGCTCTCCCTGCTTTCTTAACATTCAGCCCGTTCATTCTCCTATTATCACAATCTGTTGTTAAAAAACCTTAATCCCTTTATTTTCGCAACAGATTCTCTCTAAACCGCGTTAAGGTTAGCAAGTCTAAGAACTTAACTAGAACAACTTTTCGCTGATTCGATTTTGGAGCACTTTTTTACGTAAACTAGTAATGAATTTCCCTCTCCAAACAACGTTTAACAGCTATGAATAACAGCAATTGGAAATCTTTAGCCCTGGTCGGGGTACTGAGTAGCGGAATTACCCTGGGAGGTGCTCACCTCTTAGGATTAGGCTCTCAACGGGATGTGGTACTGACTGAAGCCAACGCTTCGGGAGCGGGTGCGAAGTTCACCACGAATATGGCCGGTATCCCCGGCGATTTCGTAGCAGCTGCCGACAAATCGACGCCGGCGGTGGTACACATCAAATCAAAAGTCGTACGTCAGGTAAGTCAGCGGCAGATGCCCAGCATCTTCGACTTCTTTGGCGATGAAGACTTCGGTGGTGGTCGTCGTCAGCCTCAACGGCAGGAAGGCATGGCCTCCGGTTCGGGTGTAATTATCAGCCCCGATGGATATATTGTTACGAACAACCACGTCGTAGCCGACGCTTCCGAACTGGAAGTAGTACTGAGCGACAAACGGAAGTTTAAAGCAAAACTCGTAGGTACGGACCCTAATACGGATATTGCCGTGATTCAGTTGCAGGGCGAAAAACTACCCGCAAACTTACCGTATCTGCCCTTTGCGAACTCGGATGATATTAAAGTAGGTGAATGGGTACTGGCCGTAGGTAACCCTTTTGATCTGGAATCAACGGTTACGGCAGGTATCGTGAGTGCGAAAGGCCGTTCCATTGGTATTCTGGGTGATCGCGAGAAAGCTCAGAGTCCGATTGAAGCGTTTATCCAAACGGATGCTGCCGTGAACCCCGGTAACTCGGGTGGTGCTCTGGTCAATTCTAGAGGCGACTTGATCGGTATTAATACGGCCATTGCCGGTGGTCAGACCGGTACATACGTCGGTTATTCGTTTGCTGTACCTTCTAACCTGGTGAAGAAAGTAGCCAGTGATTTGCTGAAGTACGGCAACGTTCAACGCGGTTACCTGGGTATTTCACAAATGCAGGTAGTGGATGACAAGCTGGCCAGCCAGAAAGATCTGAAAGCTACTTCCGGTATTTACTTCGGTAGCTTCGGTGAAAACCCGAACGCCAGTGCTGCGAAAGCGGCTGGTCTGAAAATCGGTGACGTCATTGTGAAAGTAGACGGTAAAGACGTAAACGACTTGCCTCGTCTGGTAGAACTGGTCGGTGCTCAGCACAAACCCGGTGACGTGGTAGTCGTAACCGTAAATCGCGATGGTCAACTGAAAGACTTCAACGTTACGCTGAAAAACATGGACGGTAGCACGGGTATCGTGAAATCGCCGGTTTCTTCACTCGTACAGGTTGAGTCTGTAGGTGCCAAACTCGACAACGTCACAAACAACGAGAAGACGAAATTCCGCATCAACGGTGGAGCCAAAGTGGTGGAGGTATTGCCCGATGGCTGGATGGAATACCAGGAAGTTCCAGTAGGCTTTATCATCACCAAAATTGACGATACGGTCATCAAAGATGCCAAACAAGCGGGTGACCTGCTGGCGAATCGTCGGGGTCGCGTGCGGATCATTGGTATCGATCCTTCGAGCGGACAACAATATCGTCTGGAAGGTACCTTACGTTAATTCTTCTTATAAATACAAAAATCCCCGTCAGTTGGCGGGGATTTTTGTATTTATGCGTCTGCAATTTGGTAAAAACGGGAAGCGTTCTTGCTGATACTTCCGTTTGATTTTACTTTTAAAAGAACTATTCGCGATAGCCTTATGCCGAAGTTAGACGTGACCGCAGTTGAAACATACGCTAAAGCGTATGCCGCACAACTTTGCAATGAACAGTACGCTCAGCAAAATCGAATCAACGGCGATGCCCTACTCCGTTTCAGTCCGGTATCCCAGGTTAACCTTTTTGTCATCCGAGACCTGTACGATGCCTGGAAAGAAACGGCTACTGCCTTTCGTAGCCCGTATTTCAACTTTGAAAGTGCCGAAGTCAAAACGGCCCTGCAAAGCTTTCTGAATACGGTATCGAAGCACATTTCCGTCGAACGTAAAGATTTGGAACCTCTCGTAGCGAAAGCTACCCACGAAAGTCTGGAATTATTACTGGCCCCGAAGGAGTATTATCAGGGCTGGTTACGCGAGCTTCCCGATTATAAGCTAACGGCGGATCAACTCAAAGCTTTTCAAAAATACAATCGCATTCATACGGGCATTGCCGGTGGTCTGGCCGAACGCCTGGGTACGGAAGCGGCGGCCAGTACCACCCAAGCCATTTTGTGGCTGGATTCGCTACTGAATGAACCAAGCCGTCTGGATGCCACACCCACCATCCTGGATCAGTTTGCGAAAACGCTACCCCTGGATGAATCTACGCTGTACGTAAAGGAGGCTTCTTCTAATTTTTTCGAACAGGTAGCACCGGGTATGGCGGGATCTTCCCCCTCGAAGGAAGAAGGATACGCGGGATCCTCTCTGGTGAGCCGATCGGAATCTTCAGGACCAGAACCCATGGCTTCAACGATTCCCAGCCCTTCGGTCCCTGCTCCGGATTACGCCGTTATTCCTACGGCACCTCCTGTAACCGTTGCGGAAGATGTGACGGCCAGTGTCAGCGATCCGTTTGCTATGCAACCGACGAACCTTAACGAAAAATTTCGGCAAAATTCCTCCGCCGCTGAGGAAACCGTAAGTAGTCAGTTTCAGCATAAACCGATTGCCAGCTTGCATAGCTTCATTTCACTCAACCATAAGTTCATTTTCATTAATCAACTTTTTCAGGGTGACGCCGCGGCGTACCATCACGCCGTAGATGAACTCGAAAAATGTCAGAGTTTCGATCAAGCGAAGGATTTGATGAATCGGGTCTATTCAACCCAATATAAGTGGCGGGATGTCGCCGATGAGGCCGATGACTTCTACGAAATTGTGAAGAGACGTTTCCAGGGATAAAAATAAAACCCCGACTTCTGAGAAGCCGGGGTTTTATTTTTATCCTTGAAAGCTAACTATTTAGCCGAAAGAATCTGGATTTCATAAACGAGCGGTACATTGGGAGCAATACTACCACTTCCCTGCTTTCCATAACCTAAAGCAGAGGGAATGATTAAGATGGCCTGCTCTCCTACTTTCATTTTTTGAACCCCCTGATCGAAGCCCGCAATTACGCCCCCTGCACCCGCAGTCATCACGAATTTATCCCCTTTCTGAATCACTTCGCCGTAGCTAGACTTCAATACATAATTCAATTCAACCGCTTTTCCTTTTGCAATAACATCACCCGTACCTTCTTTAACCCGAACGTATCGTAAGCCGTCTGACGTAGTTTCCGTTACCGTTAGCTTTTTATCGGCGATGTACTCCAAAATTTGCTCCGTTTCGTTTCGCGTTTTAATAAACTTCACATCAAACCGAATGGGCGTATAAGCGGGTAACGTTCTCGTTTTAGCTGAATCTAAATAAATGGCGTTATTCCCAAACGCTAAATTATGGGTAGCTAAAAGAATACCACTTTCTCCTTCTTTCATATAGGCAAGGCCTTCGCTCACGCCTGAAGCAAAAATATTGTAACCAAAGGCCTGATGTCTGGTAAGAACAGAAGAATCATTTACAAAGATCTTTTTATTGTCCAGAGTCGACATCTCTACTTTGTAGGTTACTACATCTCCTTCTTTAGGAGCTCGTCCTACAGGGTTTGTAGTAGTGATCTGATAATACAATCCCGAAGGAGATTTCGTAGGTTTTAAATTGTTGGCAGTGATGTAAGCTTGAATCTGCTTGTCATTCTCTTCGGCCTTTTCTTGATATTCATTATCCAGACCTTTGCAGCCGGTTAATAGAGCGGCACCCGCCAGCACAAGAGGAAGATAAAATTTCATTGGACAGTAAATTTTTTGTTAGAAAACGATGAAAGACACCAAAGAGGTGCCTTTCCGTTGGAATAAATCCAAGTAAATTTTCAAAAAAATTAAAAGAGCGGCTTACACCGGTAATTTTCCTTTTTTGACATCAATCAGCTCTACTTCAAAAACTAATACTGAATTAGGAGGAATGGCTCCAGGGGAACCCTGCTCGCCGTATCCTAAGGCCGAAGGAATCATAATTACTCCTTTTTCGCCCTTTTTCATCGTTTGAACCGCTTCATCAAAACCGGGGATCATTTGTCCGATACCTACGGGGAAGGTCAATCCTTCTTTGTGGTTTTCGTCGAAAATCTTTCCGCTTAGGAGTTTTCCAGCGTAGAATACTTTCACCGTATCTCCTTTTGCAGGAGCGGGGCCCGTACCCGGTTGCGTCGTAGCGTACTGTACCCCTGAAGGTAAGGTTACGGCGTTTTTCAGGTTATTTTTAGCGATGTACGCGGAGATATCACCCGCTTCTTTCTTCGGCCGAGCCGAACGTTCGGTCTCAGCCCGCTTCTGGAACGCTTCCTGGGTTTCAATTTTCAGCAGTTTTACCTGAAATTTAAAATCCGTACCTGCTTTGGCAAACGGAGGCAATTGCGTGGCTCCGGGGCCCCGGAACAGGGAATCTACGCTGATAAAGAAAGTAGCACTGTCACCAGCCGCTAACATTTTCATTCCGTCTTCGAAACTTCCTTTGTAGGGACCTTTTTGAGCCAGCATCACCAGGGGTTGGCCTTCCTTCTGCGAATCCCGCAGTACGGAATCACCCGGCGTTTTCACGACCATATGGAACGTTAGTACCTCTCCGTCTTTGGCTACTTTCCCTTTTTCATCGTGTTCGTGAAACTGGTACTTTACTCCATTTTCCGCAACACTAACCTTGAACTGGTTACAGGACCACAGCGTGGCAGCAGCCAAAACCGGCAGCACCCATCGTTTTTTTTGCATGAGAATTGATTCTATTTCAGAGTTTAATTACAAAAGTACGGAATTGCTTGGAAGCTTAGGCTTCATCCAATTGGTCTTTAATTTCAGGCAAGAGCGAAATCAGTCGCGTTACGGCCTCATCGAGTGATTCCTGCGTACGACCACCCGCTGCATTCCGGTGCCCTCCCCCATTGAAATGCTTCCGGGCAAACTCGTTGACGGCAACATCACCCACCGAGCGGAAGGAAAGTTTGACTTCCCGATCGCGTTCGATAAGTAGTACCGCCATCACGACGTTTTCAATGGAAAGAATATAGTTTACAACCCCTTCCGTATCGCCAGTTTGCGAATTGAAGCGTTTCAGCTCTTCGGCCGTCAAAGCCACGTAAGCCGCCCGATACGCGGGAAGAACATTCAATTTTTGGGAGAGTACATAGCCCAAGAACTGCATGCGTCCCAAGGAATTGTTATCAAAAATGAGCCGATGAATTCGGTTGGTATTTACTCCTAATTCGATCAGCTCGGCCGCCATGCGGTGCACGGCAGGATTGGTACTGGGGTGACGGAACGAACCAGTATCCGTCATCAGGCCCGCGTACAGACATTCACCGATTGCTACATCGAGCAGTTCTTTACCACCGAGTTCGTTGATAAGCTGGTAAATGAGCTGAGCGGTAGCCGCTGCCGAAGGTTCAGAAATAACAATCGAAGCGAAATCTTCGGGGTGATGATGATGATCAATCATCACCTTAGGCAGGGGTGAGTTCCGAATGATAGCTTCCAGGTCATGCAGACGAGCCAGAGCATTAAAATCCAGGCAGAAAATGACGTCAGCCGCAGCAACCGTCTGAGCAGCCAAAGCTACAGTCCGCTGGCTAAACTCAATGACGTCTTCGTTGCCCGGCATCCAGGCCAGAAAACGAGGAGCTTCGGAAGGCGTAATAACCCGGACGGTATGGCCTTTCTTACGTAAGTAACCAGCCCAGCCCAGCGAAGACCCTAAAGCATCAGCATCTGGATTGTAATGAGTAGTGATTACTACCCGTTGCGGCGTTTCGACCAGCCTTTTCAAGGCTTCTAACGCGTGTGGATTCAGACTCAAATCGCTCATTTTTTCTTAGTAATCCTACTGCGGCACAGGGATTATGTGACTTTTCTGGGTTAATGCAACTCCTCTGTTCGCTCCAGTATTCGATCTATCCCTTCCAGTTAAAGCCCTAAATATTTGAAATTCAGAAATTTATCAACGAATAAATTCAAGGATAATTTTTTACGAGCGGGCAAAGTTATTGAAAAACAGAGCAAAAACCTTTGCATTTGTGTACGGCTTGTCCTTTCGGTAAAAATGTATCCCTAAATTGCGAGCAGAATTTCGGCAGACTGCCGGTTCTATTCATTCGTATATCCTGACTTATCGCTGGATTTCAGCAGATTAGTCCATTCATCCCAATCTAAATTCTTTAACTTTTAACGAATCTATGGCAAGCAATCGCACATTTACGATGATCAAGCCCGATGCCACCGCAGACGGTCATACGGGAGCAATCATCAAACTCATTGAAGAGGCTGGTTTTCGGATTGTAGCTTTGAAGAAAACCCTGCTAACGCAGCCACGGGCCGGTGAATTTTACGCCGTTCACGCTGAACGCCCCTTCTACAAAGATCTTTGTGCCTACATGTCTTCAGGTCCTATTGTCCCGATGATTCTGGAGAAAGAAAATGCAGTTGCCGATTTTCGTAAGTTGATTGGAGCAACCAATCCGGCCAATGCCGAAGAGGGAACCATTCGAAAGCTGTTTGCAAAGTCCATGGAAGCGAATGCCATCCACGGTTCTGATTCGGATGAAAACGCGGCCATCGAGTCTAATTTCTTCTTCGCAACTACGGAGCAGTATTAATAAAAGCGATTAGCAAAAGAGGTTTGAAAACGAATTTCAAACCTCTTTTGCTTTAGTATTCAGACCTAACCCATTTCCTATGAACGAATTTGCCCTCTACCTACAGCTCGGTTACGAGCATATCACTGACCCTAACGGTTACGATCATATTATTTTCATCATCGCTTTATGTGCCATTTATCGGCTTCGCGACTGGCGACGCGTGCTGATTCTGGTTACGGCCTTTACACTCGGTCATAGCGTCACCCTGGCTCTGGCTACGCTTCAATATATTCAGTACCGTACGGATGTCATTGAGTTTCTGATTCCGGTAACGATTCTTTTCACGGCCATTACCAATCTATTTCAGAAGAGTCGTACGGACAGTATTTTAACTCCTGACCCACCCGTGAATGCAACCCCCCGTTATTTGATGGCCCTGTTTTTCGGTCTCATCCATGGGATGGGCTTTTCCAACTTTCTACGCAGTTTACTGGGAAAAGAAGCCTCGATTGTCAAACCATTACTGGCCTTTAATCTAGGACTGGAACTGGGTCAGTTACTGATCGTTCTCATTATTTTAACCATCGCGTGGGTACTCATTGACCTATTCCGAGTCAAGAAACACGACTGGAAACTTGTAGTATCAGGTGCCGTAGCGGGTATTGCGATTATTCTGATTAAAGAATCAGATTACTGGAAAGAGCTGATGGGCTAGTGGATAGTACGCCAACAAAAAACCCATTGATCGAGGTGATTCAATGGGTTTTTCGTTAGGTTAATACTACAAGACCTGTTAACTATCTCAAAATCAGTACCCTTTATAGTTCAAGACGGTTAATACGGTTTTCCAGATAATTTTGAATTCCAATCCAACCGTCCAGTTTTTGATGTAGTATAAGTCATACATCAGTTTATGGCGGGCATCCTTTGCTCCTGCTCCGTACGGATACATCACCTGAGCGTAGCCCGTAATTCCTGGTTTGATGGCATGGCGGCTAGCGTAATGAGGAATCATTTCTTCGAAACTTTCCGTAAATATTCGTCGCTCGGGTCGAGGACCTACCAAAGAAATTTCCCCCCGAAACACGCTCAGTAACTGAGGTAACTCATCAATACGGGTAGCTCGCATAAACGCTCCATACTTAAATACACGTTTATCCTTTTTACTGGAAAACTGAGCCCCGGCAGCTTCGGCATCTAGCCGCATAGAACGGAACTTAATGCAGTAAAACTCCTTTTGATGAAGGCCTACACGGCTTTGACGGTAGAAAATGGGGCCAGGCGACTGTTGGGCGATTCGTATACGGCTCCATAACCACAAAGGGCTTGAAACAGCCAATAGTAAGGAAGAAATAGACAGGTCAATAATGGTCTTGCTCAGGTTCTGAAGCCGATTTTTTCTTTGAACTAAAGCAAGCAGGGGATTTGATTCTTTATGAGATTCCGGTACGTATACCTTCTTCAGATACTTTTCACAAAAATCATATACGGTGAGAATTTTTATATTCTTATTCGCACTAGCAGCAAATTCATAGATAATCTGATAACGCTCATCGTACTCGGGATTAGCCACCAGATGAACATCCGTATAGCCTTCGAAGATAGGAGCCAGAGCTTCGCGTATGAGATAGGTCTCATCGACCAGGCGAGGCACTAAAATAACCTCTCTGTATCGAGTCAGTAAAATTTTGAGATCATGCTTCTGGAGAAAATAATCATAGCCCGTAAACAATATAATTTGTTTACCAATTGATTTCTTACTCTTTAAACGGTGAATATATTGCTGGCAGGTTGGATATAAACGTGTATTCATAAATACATTAAATTTCGGCCATGAAAGATAAACAACATATAATAATCCTGAGCAGGCGAAATCTAGGCGTGTAGAATGCACAGGCTAATCTAGCTTACAGATACAATACTACAAAGGTTCTTGTTAACATTTCTTAAAAAATTAATCATGAGCGGAACTCCAAATCAGATAAATACAAGTCTTCACGGATATTTTCTTGATAAAATACAAATAGCAGTCATTGGTTTAGGATATGTAGGATTACCACTGGCGGTAGCCCTAAGTCAAAAGTACCTAACTATCGGATTTGACACTGATCATCAGAGAATAACAGAACTGGAAGGTTACGTTGATTCAACTAATGAAGTAACTACATTAGAATTAAAAAAGGCAACCAATCTAAAATTTACCCACAATTCTGACTTAATCCGTTCCTGCACCATATACATCGTTGCCGTTCCTACACCGATTGATGCATTCAAGCGTCCAGAATTATCCTATTTACTAGCAGCCAGCCGAACCATTGGACAAATGCTAAAAAAAGGCGACTTAGTCATCTATGAATCCACGGTTTACCCAGGCTGTACCGAAGAGGACTGTGTACCTGTACTGGTAGAAGAAAGTGGACTACACTATAACCAAGACTTCTTCTGCGGTTATTCGCCTGAACGAATCAATCCTGGAGACCCTACTCGTCCTGTAACCGCTATCAAAAAAGTTACTTCCGGTTCAACCCCTGAAATAGCAGAGTTTGTAGATCAATTATACAGAAGTGTTATTACGGCTGGAACGTTCAAAGCTGCTTCAATCAAAGTAGCTGAAGCTAGTAAAGCGATTGAAAATGCTCAAAGGGACGTTAACATCTCTTTCATGAATGAGCTGGCCCTACTCTTCGACCGATTGGGAATTGATACTCAGGAAGTACTGGATGCAGCTTCTACCAAATGGAATTTTTTGAACTTTCGACCTGGATTAGTAGGAGGACATTGTATCAGTGTAGATCCTTATTATTTACTCTATAAGGCTGAAAGTGTAGGATATTATCCTGAGGTTTTGCTGTCGGGCCGCAGAATTAATGATCAAATGAGTATCTTCATAGCTAATAAGCTCGTAAAACTTATGATTAGAAAAGGGCATCGGATTGAAGGTAGTAGAGTTCTTGTACTAGGAATAACTTATAAAGAAAATTGTCCAGACGTGAGAAATAGCAAAGTAGTGGATATAATTAAAGAGCTTACTGATTTTGGCATAATTACTGATGTATGGGATCCAGTAGCATCACCCACCGAAGTAAAAAAACAACTTAATATTGAGTTAATAACCCAATTAGATAGTAAGTACGAAGCAATCGTTCTAGCTGTATCACATAACTTATTTTATTCTTTAGATTGGGAAAATCTAAAAAATCCTAATACAGTTATATTTGATGTGAAAAATATATTACCTAAAAATTTATCTAGTGGACGTCTTTAATCAATTATTTGACATATCATAGTATAGATTTTCGTGTTTTTCTAGCATTGAATTTAAATGAAAATGGGTATTGAAATGAGCTAGAGAATTATGAGATAAGTCAATTAATTGAGCTGGATTACGAAATAATTCTTGTAAACGCTTAGTTAGCTGATCTACAGCACCTTGAGCAATTAAATAACCATTATAACCTTCTATTACTTGTTCTTTGATTCCATCTACATCAGTAGCTATAACAGGCAATGAACAAGCCATAGCTTCTAAAATAGATATTGGTAATCCCTCCCAATTTGTGATAAGCAAAAAAATGTGAGATTGCTGTAAATAGGAGTTTACATCTAAAACTTTACCTGCAAAATGAATACGATCTATAATTCCACAATCTATAGCCATTTCTCTGGTAGAATTCAGAAGCTCTCCGTCGCCTAATAGGTTAAGAAACCAGTTTTCGTGTTTAAGTTTTGCTAAGGCTTTAATTAAGGTAGCATGATCTTTCTGAATAGAAAATCTTGCTGACATAGTTAGAATAAAGGGAGCCGAAGAGTCTGGTAAACAATAGGGTACAGTTCTGTTTATGGGCTTAACTCCACAATAAATAACGTTTATCTTATCTGAAGTTATAACTTTATACTTGATGGCAATTTCTTTATTAGCATTAGAGACTGTAACTATCTGATCAGATAATTTAGCCATTATCTTCTCTATTGCTAAGTAAATTTTTAAAGACTTACCGGACATGCCCTCTGCAAACGACCACCCATGTGCTGTAAATATATTTGGAATTTTTAAGTAAAAGCAGGCTAAACGAGATATAATTCCTGCTTTACTCGAATGAGAGACAACAATATCTGGCTGTAATTTTCTTAATAATTTCACGAAATGCATTATAGCCAGACCATCCTTTAAAGGATTAATTGATCTGATTAAATGTTTTAATAGAATAACTTTTACACCTGCTTTTTCGGCTAATTCCGTCAATTGACCACTAGTTCCAACGACTAAGGTAACTTCATGTCCTTGCTCAACCAGATATATACACAACTCTAGTACGTATTTCTGAGCCCCATACAACTCGTGCCCTAATGTAATAAATTGAACTATTTTCATTGATAAGTATGATCAAATATTAGAAATATAATTAAACTAATATTATCCAAATAGTTGAATAAAACCAACAGTATCATAATATAATACTATACAATTCATAACACCGTATTAGTAAACGTTTATGAATTAAATGACTAAAAAATAACTAGACATCTAATAGGCACTTGTGAAGGCATACATATACTTTAATAATTTAACAAAACATAACTACTAATATGCTGTTTAACAATCTCTATACTGATAATTAAATCAATCTATTGTAAATAAAATGTCAAACTAATCATAAGTTATTGAGGTTTATACTCACGAAGTCTAAACATAGTTTATAACACTACTTAATCCAAAGCTCTTTTCTTATCAAAACTAACAGCATCAAAACTTTTATTAGATGAAATATATAAATAATATCCAAAAACTATAAATAAAATCAAGAAATTACACCGATATCTAATCCCGCTACCTGGATTCAATGCTCCAAATGGATAATGAACAAATAACAACCAAAAGTAAGTAAAAAACCATAAGGACAAGTTTTGCAAACTTATATATACAAACCCCTTTATGTACATACTTTTCACAAACCAGTAAAATACTATTAGGCAAATAATTACGCTTTCTATAAAAAAAGGAGCTTGTATAGGTTTTTCCATAACTTCTGAAATTGTGGGACCCACAAAAGCAACGAACATTCCTATCGGAGCATATTTAAAAAAATCACCTGAGTTCACCCAAGGATCATCGCGAGTCGAATTACTATCCTCAATAGAGAAGTGCAAATGTTGTAAAGAGGCAAAACTTTCAATGAAATCTGAAAAATAGTATATTATAATTATTTCAGATACAGTGATAACTCCAATAACTAATATGTTAACAAATACATTTAGCTGTAATCTAAATATGAAAGCAATTAACAGAATATGTAATATAGCTATCATGTATTGAGGTTTAAAAAGCAGACAAAGATAAAAAGCTAATAGTTCAAGCAAATTTAGTCTGTAACGATTAACTTTAAGAACCTCTATTAAGTAGCCACAAATAATTCCCATATAGAAACTCCCTATTGCTTCCTTTGATACAATCGAGGTCCATATGCCGAACGAAGGAAAACTTAAAACTGCTAGTAGCAATATTAACTCCTGAGTACTAAGATTTAATTTTAAAACTGCGTACCTTATTCCTATAAAGGATAAAATAGCACATGGAATATGCACAAGTATCGTATTTAAAGATATGATCCGTGAAATAGCTCCTATCAAGTCCATTAATACAGTAGATGGACCAGCTGCATCTTCACTTAAGAAAGGAATAGTTGATAACAAATCAGGAAATGAAGCACTTATATACCGTTCCGTATCTCCTAAGATTGTTAGTTTAGAGAAAACAAAAACAGCAAAAATCATATAAAACACTTTTCCTAGGAAAAAAAATAACCAAATTTTCTCTTTATTGATATTTATCATTATTGCGGAGATAATTATACTTAATAGTAAACTCTAAATTAATAAATTTCAAATAGCCACTTTGATTATAATTACTTTAATTGGTGTATAATAAACTATGAAGCAGAGGCTGAAGATGAAAACTGCTTCACAGTTTTAAACTTAAAATGAATAAGAGAAAAAATAAAATACATTACATAATTTAAAAAATATAACATAGATACATTATGAAAATTATCTTTACTTATGAACAGGTATGATAAGATACATATTGAAATAACGTTAAATATTACCTCAAACAATATAGCATCGAAAGTTAATGCTTTTGCTAGCATAATTGACCCAAATAGCCAACCCATCATTTTGAAGAATTCACCGAGAAGTTGATAATCAAGTAAGACTATCATCGAGTTAAACTCTGATGTATAAAGTATTCTTATTACTAATTCTTTAAATAAGAAAACGAAAAAACATAAACTAGACATAATTATGGTTAAGAAAAAAATATTCTTTCTTAACCATAGTTTCAATACAGATTGGTTTTTTATGTTAGATACAGCTGGAATGAAATAGGCAGAAAACGTTATATTAACAAAAAATGAAATTCCAAATGATATGCGATTCATTGCATCCCAAATTCCAGCATCTGTAATTCCAACTCTATCGATAATTATCTGCCGTATAAATATTTGAGCTAGTGGAATACTTGTAGCATTGATAAAAGTAAATAATGAATATTTAAGTAACTTCTTTACTAATATCCAGTCAATTTTAAAAGTTATTTTGTATTTCAAAAAATCTTTTAAATCTACTAGTAATAATCTACAAATAAAGCCAAATGATTGAAAGGTAGCAGTGGCAATTAACGCACCATGTATTTTTAAAAAATATATAAGTGTAATCGAATATATTAATCCAAATAAAGAACTAATGATCGTATACTTAGCAGATAAATTGTATTTTTTAGCACCAACTAATATTGAATTATTTAGATTTTGAAGGCTATACCCTATTATAAAAAATCCAGTTAATACTAGCACATACCCATATTTTTCGCTACCCAAGAAATATATGGATATATCATTAAAACTTACGAACAAAATAATTGCTACCAATAATGAGAACATTATTGTCATCAGCAGTGCCGTATTGTTTAGTTTGTACTGCCTAATCACCTGATCTTTATAATCAGCTGTATATTTTGTTACGCCAACAGTCATTCCCCCTGTAGCTATAACCTGAAGTATCGATATAATATTTTGTAGTTGAGATACTAAAGTCACCCCTACAGGGCCAATAAGTAGAGAAACAATTTTAGTAGTTAAAAAGTATATCAATACTTTTACAATATTACTCAGACTAAAAAAAGCCTTATCTTTATGTAAATTTATTGAATCCTTTAACGTATTTATTATCTTCACAACTATACTCCTTTAATTTTTTTATAAGAATAAATAAGCAGTTGTATAAATAAAGAATAAAAGAAACTAGCAATTAAAAAACCTATTACAATTTGAAATCGCTTAGGACTACTTCTCATAATCGGAACTTTGGCAGGCTCTAATACTTTAAGTACAGGAGTCTCTTCCTTCATTTTTATTTGTGACTGTTCGGCTTGCTTGGCCAGTTCTGAATAAAGATTTTGAGCAATCAATAATTCTGCTTGCAAACCACTTTCATCACTGGTAGAACTATTCAAAAAGGGATTGCGATTTTTGTCACGATATATTCTTAGAGAACGTTCTGCATTTTCGAAACGCTTTTTAGCTTTATCTCTTTGAGCAACTAAAAACGTTGCTTGCTCTGCCTGTTTATTATTTCGATAGCGTAACATATATTCTATTAAATATTCTGTAGAATACTGAGCTATCCAAGCTGCTGCTATAGGGTCTGGCATCACAACGTTGATAGTTATTATACCTGTTTTTTTGTCTAAACCAGCATTGATTCGATTCGATAAATCATCAAGTAAGTTTTGTCGATCTTTTGTTAAAACCAGGATTTCCGAAGGAAATGCTTTTGATATATGTTTTTTTGAAATGTCAACATCTTTACTGCTCTCAAATAGATTAAAATTAATTAAATCGAAGTGAGATTTTTGACGAGCTAAAAAATCTTGTACTGTCTCATTTCCCAAATCTATAGATGCTATTTTCAGTTCAGCAACTTTTAATAAAAAAGGAGTACTCTCTAAAACGCTTGGGTATAAATCAGGTCGTATAGCCTCTGAAACTTGTACATTATCTAAATTTATGCCAGCTAAGTCTGCTAAAGCTCGAAAGCTACCTAAACTACTTTTATTTTGAAGTTCAGGTAAGATTTTTACACTTGAGCTATACTCTTTAGGAGCTAGCAAAGCATATATTACTCCTATTATCACAAATATGACGCTGTTTACCAAAAAGTACCAACGTTTTTTTCTTAAAAATTTAATAATACTTGATGTGTGAATTACGTATTCAGATGAACTCATAACTATTGAATATTTATAGCAGTATGTGAACCATTTAATTTCGAAGTACACTAGCTAGTACAGATCCAGTAGCAATTAATAAAGACCCAATTAATGAAAAGACTGCAATCTTCTCCGCTGGATCCATTCTACGTTGACTTGTTGTGTCCTGAATAGGTACGTTAATTATTGCTCCAGGTTCTACTTTTGGATATGATTTAAAACCTATAAATTTTTTCGTTGTACTGGTTTTACCATTAGCGTAGGTTACATATACTTTTTTCCTAAGAGCTTCATCTGTAAAACCCCCAGCCTGTGATATATACTTTTCAAGAGAATTATCTTGATAGTTAACTGTAGCTGGATTCAATACACCTCCCACGATTCGCACTAATTCATCTTTTTGAGGAATCTGTAATCGATCTTCATCTTCTAATCTCAAGTTGTCATTAGATTTTGGATTTTTTAAAATCCTTTCTAAATCAACAGCCACTAATTCTCCGTGTCGATAAAAACGAGCTGCTTTTAGAAATGCCTTATCTTTTAACCCTCCAGCCCTTTTAATTATATCAACTAGTCGCTCGTCCTTTCGCTGAATTGCATACTTGCCTGGATAATTTACTTCCCCTACTATTTCTACCAATTTTTGTACTTCATAAGCCGGGTCTGTTCTTACATATGCAATATCATAAGGCTGTAGAGTAAA
>NZ_JBMDWJ010000005.1:0-14812 GCF_048595215.1 Siphonobacter sp. | reverse complement strand
CTGCCAACGGAAGCTGAATGGGAATATGCTGCTAAAGCTTTGATCGGAACGCAGTACCTGGATGAAAACCAATCGAATCAGCGGATTTACCCCTGGGATGGTTCTTCGATGCGGAAAAGCTCCGGCCGGAAGAAAGGTACGATGCTAGCCAACTACAAACGTGGTCGCGGGGATTACGCCGGTATTGCGGGAAAAACCAACGACGGTGCCATCATTACGGATGAAGTATACTCCTATCCCCCTAACGATTTTGGTCTGTACAACATGGCAGGTAACGTCAACGAATGGGTATGGGATGTATACCGTCCGACCACGTTCCAGACGTTTAATGACCTGAACCCCGTTCGTCGCGATGGCTATCTGGATGACGAAAAGAACTACGGTAAAAAAGATAACAACTCGCTGCTCGATAACCGTACGCGGGTGTACAAAGGAGGCTCCTGGGCGGACATCGCTTACTGGCTGGCTCCGGGTACGCGTCGCTACATGGATCAGGACTCGGCTACGGCTACCATCGGTTTCCGTTGCTCGATGATCGCTTCGGGTCGCAAACGATAATAAGTTTAATTTCCAGTTTAGTTGTAAAAGAAGCTGCCCGCCTGGGTGGCTTTTTTTTGTGGGGTTGGGAGAGGGGAGTTTAAAGTTTGAGAAAGTTTGAAGAGTGTTTGAAAAGGTTTAACGTTTGAGTGAGGTTTGAATTAGTTTGAAGGGGTTTGACAGCGTATGGATTGGTTGGATTAAGAGGCGGATAGATTTAGCGTTTGATGTTTGTCGGGTTTGTACAGTCTTCCCAGGGTTGTTACCCTGGGCTATTCAAATTGAACTGCTTCGGAGTTGGTTTGTGATTATGTATTAGGCTTTGTAAAGCGTAATCTAAGGTCTAACACCAGACCTTAAACCTTAAACGCCAACTCAAACTTTAAACCTTTTCAAACAATCATCAAACCCAATCAAACCTCCTGAAACCAAAAAGAGCCGCAAACCGGAGTTTGCAGCTCTTTTCTGGAAATATATTTCCTCCGTACTAAACGCGGAAGTGAGAGAAAGCCTTGTTGGCTTCTGCCATCCGGTGCGTATCGTCTTTCTTCTTCACAGCGGCACCTTCGCCTTTGGAAGCAGCAACGATTTCGCCAGCCAGACGTTCTACCATGGTCTTTTCGTTACGGCCACGAGCGTATTTAATCAGCCATTTCATGCCTACGGACTGTTTACGATCGGGACGAACTTCAGTAGGAACCTGGAAGGTAGCACCACCAACCCGGCGGCTTTTCACTTCTACTGTAGGCATTACGTTGTTCAACGCTTTTTTGAAAATCTCCAGACCACTTTCTTTGGTACGGTTCTCTACTAATTCCAGAGCACCGTAGAAGATGGAATACGCGGTAGATTTCTTGCCCTCGTACATGAGGTTGTTAACAAATTTCGTTACGAGCGTCTCCTTGAATTTAGGATCCGGTAATACGTAGCGTTTTTTTGGTTTTGCCTTACGCATAACTAAGTTACGTTTGAATGGTGGTGAGAACGCGTCGCTTCTGCCCGTAACAGTGGCTTACTGCATTCCCGATTGATTTTAAGCAATCAGCCGTTTCGACTGATCAATGCGAAGAAAATTACTTCTTCTTACCGCCTTTAGCGGGAGCAGCAGCTGCTTGTCCGGGTTTCGGGCGTTTAGCACCGTATTTCGAACGAGCTTGCATACGACCTTTAACACCAGCCGTATCCAATGCACCACGGATGATGTGGTAACGTACCCCTGGAAGATCTTTCACCCGGCCACCACGGATCAATACGATCGAGTGTTCCTGGAGGTTGTGACCTTCACCTGGGATATAGGCGTTCACCTCTTTACCATGTGACAAACGTACACGAGCTACTTTACGAAGAGCAGAGTTAGGCTTCTTCGGCGTTGTAGTGTACACCCGCGTACACACACCGCGTTTTTGAGGGCAAGCGTCCAAAGCAGGAGACTTTGATTTCCAAGTCACTCGCTCACGACCCTTACGTACTAATTGTGAAATAGTAGGCATGATATAAAAAATAAAAAATGGTTCGTCTTGAAAAACGGACTGCAAAAGTAGCCACTTTTCAGAACAAAGACAAACCAAAACACGTTTTTTTAGTTCCAATCAGACATAAAGTAGCCAGAGTACCAAGTGATTACTCAATTAAGGCAAGGCGAAAGCCAGGTAGCTATCGCCGGGTTTCGTACCCACTTTATTGCCGCCCGCCGCAATGACTACGTACTGTTTGCCATCGACCTGATAGACGCAGGGCGTGGCGTAACCGGCGGCGGGTAGGGAGGTTTCCCAAAGCAGTCGGCCCGTCTTTTTGTCAAACGCCCGGAATTTCTCGTCTTTCGTAGCGGCAATGAAGAGTACCCCACCCGCCGTAACCGCAGGCCCGCCGTAGTTTTCCGTCCCCGTAGCGGGTATCCCCTTCGCTTTCAGAGCCGCGTATTCACCCAGCGGTACTTTCCAGGCAATCTTTCCCGTATTGAGGTCAATGGCGTTTAGGGTGCCCCAGGGTGGTTTGATACCCGGATAACCATCTTTTGTGGTAAAGCGACTGTATCCCGTCATTAGATAAGGTGGGGTCAAAGCAGACGTCTTGGCTTCGACTTCTTTCTTCTCGGAGCCTTTCTTCAGGAGGAAAGCCACTAATTCGCTTCGATTGCTTTCGGAGAGGTGACTGAACGAAGGCATACCACCCCGACCGGTTTTTAGCAAAGTCGCCAGTTCGCTGGGTTTGTACTTCGCTTCGACCTGATCAATCGCTGGGATCGAGCCGTTGCCTTTGCGGTCCAGTCCGTGGCAGTTGGCACAGTTGCTGGCGTATAGTTGTTGGCCCGCATTGCCCGTAGGTTTATTTTCTACCATGGTGACGGTCCAGGGCATTTCGTTGGCATTCACGTAGAGATACTGACTTTCCGGATCGAAAGCCGCTCCACCCCATTCACCACCACCATCGAAGCCGGGAAACAGAATTCCTCCCTGCCGACTCGGCGGTTCCCACATCGTATTCGCTCCATTTTTCAGCGTACGAAAGCGTTCCAGAATTTCCGTATGATGTTCTTTCGAAAGATCAATGATGTCTTTTTCGTGAAAAGCCTGTCGCATGAACGGTTCGGGCCAGCTGGGCATGGGTTGCGTAGGCCAGGTCTGTTCGCCCACCAGTTCGGACGCTGTCGGTACTGATTTTTCCGGAATGGGATAAACGGGTTTTCCCGTAACCCGATCCAGCACAAATACAAACCCGTGCTTGGTAATTTGGGCTACGGCTTCTACGAGCTTCCCGTCTTTCTGGAAGGTTACTAAATTGGGATTGGCCGGTAAGTCCCGATCCCAGAGGTCATGATGTACCGTCTGGTAATGCCAGATGCGTTTACCCGTTGCTGCATCCAAGGCAATGATGCAATTGGCAAAGAGGTTTTTCCCTTTTCGGTAGCCGCCGTAAAAATCATACGTAGCCGAGCCCGTAGGAACGTAAACAATGCCCCGCTTTTCGTCCAGACTCATGCCTGCCCAGTTGTTGACGCCACCGATGAAGGGCAGTTTTCGCTTGTCCTGCCAGGTATCGTAACCGAATTCACCGGCTTTAGGGATGGTATGGAAAATCCAGCGACGCTTGCCTGTACGCACATCATAAGCCCGTATGTGACCGGGAGCCGCGTCCAGTCCTTCCGACAGCCGCATCCCCATGATGATCACATCCTTGTAAATAATACCGGGCGTATTGGAAACGATGAAGAAGGATTTCTGGTCGTAGTCCAAATCTTCCTGCAAGTCGATCTTGCCCTGCGAGCCAAAGCTCTCTACGGGTTTGCCAGTACGGGCATCCAGACAAAACAGATTCGGTCCGGCAGAAACAAAAATGCGTTGGTCCTCACCCTCTTTCCAGTACGTAACACCCCGGTTGGTTCCCGCCCAGGCGTTTTCTCCCTTCCAGTAGTTCGAAAGATCGGTTCGCCAGCGTTCCTTACCCGTCGCTCCCTCCACCGCCACGACGTTGATATTCGCTGTAGTAAAGTAAAGCGTACCGTTGATGGCAATGGGCTGGCATTGCATCTGTCCGGGCTGACCCGTATGATATTCCCAGGCTAGTTGAAGCTTGGAGACGTTTTCAGGAGTGATCTGGGTGAGGGACGAATACCGGGAAGCGTCAGCGTGACCGCCGTAGGTATTCCATTCCGAATAATCCGTACCAGGTTCCGTATGGTTTAAAAAAGGAATAGCTAGGCCGAGCAAGAGCAACCAGCGGGGAAAGCGAGTCATACGCGTATAGAGGCAGTAATGATTTACTATGTAGTTTCGAAGATACGCGTATTTTGAAAAATAGTTTGACGATTTAACGTTTGAAAGCCTGTAGGAAAAAACGAGGGTGTACCTAGGCGTTCACCCATTGTTTGGTAGAAAGCAAGTGGGGCATCCCAAACCCAAGCGGTTTCATCCCCTCACAAATCACTACAATTCCCCGAATAAAAAGCCATCACCGCTTGTGGAAAGGATTTTTGCCTGTAAACTTTCGGAAGTTTAACGCGACAACGGATCTAAACATAAAATCGATGACTTTTTTCCTGGAAAATGAATCAGTGAAAGTATCCGTTCGGCAGAAAGGGGCCGAGCTGGTAAGCATATACAACAAGTCTACGCATCTGGAATATCTGTGGAGCGGCGATCCGGCGTACTGGGCCAAGCATTCTCCCATCCTGTTCCCGATTGTAGGAGCGTTGAAAGACAATCAGTATCTCTACGACGGAAAGTCGTATACGCTGAGTCGGCACGGATTTGCCCGGGACATGGATTTTGAACTGGAAGAAGAAAGTGAGCATTCGCTGACTTTTCTGCTGAAAAGCAACGCCGATACCCAGGCCGTTTACCCCTTTGAGTTTCGCTTACGAATCAAGTATACGTTGCTGGAGAATGAACTCAGTGTACAGTATCAGGTAAGTAATCAGGACTCAAAAGAAATGCTGTTCTCGGTAGGGGGGCACCCGGCTTTCCGCGTACCACTCACGCCCGAAACGCAGTATACGGACTATTATCTGGAATTCAACGAAACCGAAGATTTCAACCGCTGGCCGCTCGCTGAGAGTGGACTGATCGACCGGGAACCCACGCCGGTAGCCGAGAACACCAATCGGATTGCCTTATCGCACGAACTGTTTGCTCAGGATGCTCTGGTCTTCAAACACCTGAAATCGACGTCCGTAATCTTGAAGTCCGATCATACGCCCTATCAGTTGTCGTTTGATTTTGGCGAGTTTCCGTATCTGGGCATCTGGGCGGCTCCGCAGGCTCCGTTTGTCTGTATCGAACCTTGGTGCGGTATTGCCGACAGCGTCGATCACGATCAGCAACTGGCCACGAAGGAAGGGATTACCCGACTGGCGGCCGGCGAAGAATGTAAACGAACCTGGAGTGTAACCGTCTCCTAAGGTAGAAACCAAAAGATGCCGACCCTGAGGTCGGCATCTTGTTTATTGCGGACGAAGCTTCAACTCTGGTCCCGCGATGTCCTCCCAGCGGTACAGGTGAAACGTTCGATCTGTACTCATGACCACGAACAGACCGTGTTTAAAATCCTGGTTGAGTGGAACCGAAACTGTTTCCGAACCATCACTTTCCATCGCCCGCACGTCAACGGTTTTCAGGAGTTTGTGCTCGAAGGGGCGTTCCGGCGTTCCTTCCCGGCTGAAAATCTGAAAACGGTTGGCTCCCTGATCGGACACGAGAATGTAACCCGTACTGTCCGTTAGCTCGTAAATCGAAATACCTTCGTGATCCTGTTTGAAGTTCTCGGTGGCAAACAGAGCCAGTTCTTCATTGCCTCTTTCCGGATCGGCGTAGTATTGGCGAACGCCCTTGCCTTCGTCGGAATAATACACGTAGCCTAGCTGATCATCCACGGCAATGGATTCGATTTCTTTCAAACCACTATAGGTTCCGAATTTTCGGACCAGAGTGGCTTTGATGTGTCCCGTTCCGTCGTCATCAAGGCGATATTGCCAGAGATACCCGCTCGTCGTCGGACCCGTTTTTCGGCCCACAATGGCGTAAATAACGCCCTGCTTATTTTTGTACATCGAAATACCCATCAAATCGCGGTAATCGGGCTGGGTTTCGCCTTCGAAAACGGGAATGCCGCCGTTGTCTAAGGGCTTCATTTCCGGTAAGGAAAAAATCCGCAGCTTGTGCGTCATGCGTTCGGTGGTGACGGCAATATCCGTAGCCTTTCCGTTCAGCATTAATCCATACTCAATATCAACGTTATTGGGACGTTGCAGACCGCTAACTTTCTGCTGAATTTTCCCCTGAAGATTGAACACGTACAGGCCGCCATCGGCGTCTTTGTCCGTACCAATGATCAGACTTTTCGCCGGATCCTGCGGGTTGATCCATACCGCCGGATCATCGGAATCGTGGGCTACTTTTTCCGTTACGTACAAGGGCTTAACCGCCTGACGGGAGGTTTTGGGCCGCTGACAGCTCGACAGCAAGGCCAGACTCACTACTATTAGACTACTCGTTTTCAGAAACATACGCGATGAATGGATACAAAAAGCCCCCAGACAAGACGAGGCTAACCTGGGGACTGGTAAAAACTTACTTCGTACCGAAGGCTCCGATGTAGGAAGCCGGTTCGGGGGATGTATAGGTAACGCCGTTGACGCTTAGACCGCTTTTGTACAGGCGGGTAAAGTCGGTTTTGCCTTTGCCCAGAGCCGGAGAACCCGCCTGTAGGTGGAAATCCCAGGAGGTCGTGTACGCGGCATTCAGGCTAGCCGTGGAGAGCGGATAGTTCACGAGCTTCGGATCGTTATCCCCCGCTTTGGTACCCAGAATGTCGTTCGTACCTTTCACGATTTCCGTCGAAGGCTGGAATTGATCGACACCCGTTTGCGTGTAGCCGTAGTAGTAATTGTTAGCAATCACCGAACGCGTATCTTCTGGAGCCCCTTTGTCGCGTTTGATGCCGAAACGGTCGTTCACGAGCAGGTTGTTGTACACGTCCACCCGAACCGTTTTTTCCAGCCAGATCGAACCGCCTTTAATCGTGGGTCGTCTCCATCCCGCGTTCACGATGGTGTTGTTGTACGCGATTACGTATGCTTGCGGTGTTTTATCGCCCCCGTTGGAAAGTTTCAGGGCATTGGTGTTGGGACTGTAAATCAGGTTAAACGCGATTTCTGCTTGTACGCCCGATTTGATGTTGATGGCTTCGCCGCCGGAAACGCCCGTCGTATGGAAGGTGTTGTTAATGATGAGCACTTTACCACCTTCCAGGTAAAAGCCGTCTTCGTTGAAGTTACGAATGATGCTGTTCGTGACGACCACTTTGGAGGCCGTATTCGACGTGTACAGCACGGGGACGTGTTCACCCGCTGCCGCTTTGTACAACTGAGCTTTCACCGAAGGCGACTCTTCCGTAGTCACGGCTCCACCGTATTCCAGAATTGTATTTTTCAGCACCAGTTCCGTATTCGCAGGACCGGCGATGAGTCCGCCCCAAAGGTTACCGAACAGATTGGCGGAGGTTTTCCAGGCATCGGGTACGGTGAATTTTACTGGGTTTTCGGCGGTACCTAAGCTGTACAGATTACCCCGAATGAGGATCTCGGGTTTCACGATGGAATCGCTCATCAAAACGGTAACGCCTTCTTCAATCGTCAGGGACTTACCTTCGGGAACTTGCAGGTGACCCGTCACTTTGTAGGTGTTGCCTTTTTTCCAGATTCCCTCTACGTTACCCGTTACGCTGGTTTCAGTAGGGGCGGGCGTTACCTGCGTGTCTTCTGAATTCTTACTACAACTGGTTAACAGAGCCATGGCAAGGCCAGCGGCCATACACAGTTTGTTCATGATGGTTTTGATTTGAAAGATTTTGGAAAGACTGAATGCTAGAGTTTGAAGCGTAATCCGAGTAAATAGCTGCGTTGGTAGTAATCCCGCCGGATGAGCGTCTTGCCCGCTTCCGTTTGATGCGGTAGGCCCTGATTAACCGCTTCGACGTTTTTGATGTATACTTCCAGCGGCGTGTTGAGCAGGTTATTCGCCTTGGCGAACAGGACCAGTTTCGATCCGATGGCTTTTTCGAGCGAAGCATCCATTTGCAGAAAGCCTTTTTGCCAGAGATCATTATCCAGAAATTGCGAAACGGTATTGATTCGCTCCCCGGTGTAGCTTCCCGCCAGCTGAGCATCCCAGCCGCGATTTTTATACAGGACGGTCAGGTTGGCAATGTGAGCCGACTGGCCGTAGAGCGGACGCGTTTGATTGACGTACCGGGGTTCTAAATCACCGTTTTCATTGCGAATACGCATGAATTTGGCCGAGGTAATCCGGGAAAGCGTATAGGTATAGTTCGCCTTGATACCAAACTGGCGGAAATACCGGATGTAATCAAGTTCAAGTCCGGTATTATGAGCATTGCCAAAGTTACCCGGCGTATAAATGATCGACTGGCCACGAACCGGGTCCCGCTGAAGCGTGTATTCAATGGGGTTTTGGATGTACTTGTAAAACAGGCCCACCATGAACTGATCCGTTGCATTCGGGAAATGCTCGTACCGCACGTCGATGTTGTCGGCAATGGCCCGTTTCAAATCCGGATTTCCGCGTTCCTGATATTCTTCCAGAACCACGTTATAGGGAACAATTTCGAAATAGCCTGGACGATTGAGGGAGCGGAAGTACGAAGCCCGCCAGTTCGTTTGGGCGTTCGATTTGTACTTCACATGCAGACTGGGAAGTACGTCCGTATACACCTGATTTCCCGTCGGACGATCTTCGCCGATCTGGTTTTTCAGCTCGTAGCCCTGATTGGTATGCTCCACCCGTACTCCCCCCAGAATTTCCCAGTTCAGGGGCGTTACTTTCGCCTGTACATAACCGGAAGCTGTGTTTTCGGAAGCATCATACGTCAGGGCACTGCCTACGGAGCCACGGGGGTTCTGAATGGTCCAGTTGATTTGGTCGTAGGATGTGAAATCTTCTCCGTACACGCCCAGCAAGTTGCTAGGACGAAGCTGGTAGTTATTGTAGAAATTACTGCGGTCTTTGGTACGGTATAAACCGCCCGCTTTCCACTCGATGGGCGTGTTTCTAAAACTAGAGCGATACGTAAGGTTGAGATACCCCGCCAGATCCGTATCCGAGTTATGTTCCCAGCGGCGGTAGGCATCCTGCACGGTCGTGCGTCTTTCCGTAAAATTTTTCCGTTCACCCAGCAAAGGAATCTGGGTTTGATCGGGCTGTTGATTTTGGGCGGTGGAGTATACCGCGGACCAGTCGATGTCGAACGAGTCACTTAACTGATGTTTTCCCTGTAGGGTATTCGTGAAAATCTGCTGACGCGTAACCCGGCTTCGGGTCGAATAGCCAAGCGTGGCATTCCCCGCTTCCGGATCGTAACCGCCAATGGTTAACTGCGTGGATTTTACGTCCCGAATCTGACTGTTGGTTAAATGAATCAGGGCCGTATAAAGCGAAAATTTATTCCGCTCATTCAGACGATAGTCCACCTTGGTATGCAAACCGTACCGCTGCTGTTGTTCGGAATACTGCCGTTCGTTCAGTTTGGTGAGGGTCACGCCGCGTTGCGTATCCACCGTTTCGGAATCGAAGAACAAGCTGTTACTGCCCCGATACGTATTCTGATAACTTCCGGCGATGATGATGCCGAGCTTTTGATTCAGAAACCGATCGCCCCAGGAGAACCCGCCGAGCAAGTTCGGTGGCGGTGACTGCCTGGTATACGTCGAGGTCACTTTTGAAAAGTCTGAGGCACTAGCGTTGTACTGATTGCCTTTTAGCTCATAAGGCGATTTCAGGTTTACCGATTTCCAGTCGTAACTCAGGAAAGGTCGATTCATGAATAACTCACTGTAACCCGTCGAAACATTGGCCGTTAGCACCCGCTGGCTGGGAGCGTCCTTCATGACCAAATTCACGGCCCCGCCAATCGCATCGCCTTCCCTACTCGGCGTGAGGGCTTTGTAGACTTCCAGGCGATCGAGTAAATCCGAAGGAAAAATATCGAGGGGTACGTAGCGGTAGCGGTTATCCGGACTCGGAATTTTCACGCCATTCACCAGCGTATAGTTATACCGCTTATCCATGCCCCGAACAATGGCGTATTGTCCGTCGCCATTGCTGTTCCGCTCCACCGATACGCCCGAAACCCGCTGGATGACGTTCGCAACCGTAAGGTCGGGGGAGAGCTGAATGGCTCGCCCGGAGACGATATTCATCACCTGATCCGCGGAGCGTTCGAGGTGGCGGGCCGTTTGGTCGCTCGCTCCTTCGCGTCCCGTCCGAACGATTACTTCCTGCAAATTCTGTTTTTCTGAAGGCGTTAAAACAGTATCAAAAGTGAGCGTTTCGTTTTCAGAAATGCGAATTTCTTTAGTAATGGTTTGATAGGTAATAAAACTGATGGTAAGCTGATACGTTCCGGCGGGAATATTTTTAAGCGTATAACTTCCATCCAAGCCCGATACATCATGAAAAGAAGTATTAATCAAGCGGATAACGGCTCCAGTTACGGGTTCACTGGAAGCCAGTTCCGTAACCTTTCCCCGAATCGTTCCTGCCCAGGAAGAAAACGAACAAAGCGTAATAAAAAGTAGAAAACGATACATCTGTCCCATCGAATGCCTGCTGAATAACGAAGCGAAAACCAACCGGGAAATATAGAGCCTGAGAGACCCGTTTTTCGGTTGGCGATACGAAGGTGGACGATGAAAAATCCATAGTCAAGCGATGCAGCAAGGGCCGAAGTCAAGGCAGAGTATCAGGCCGTTAGCACAAAAGCAACAGTGTTAACAAAGTGAGTGTAATTTATTGGATTTCAGAAGTTTAATGCGTTACAAAACCGCCATTAAGTTTCCGTTACGCCAATATTACCAAACTGTTAAGCGGCTTAAAGGGCCTGGACAAAGGCCGTCAGGCTCTCGCCCGCTTCCAGATTGAGTTTTTTACGTAACCGATACCGCGTCACTCGTAAACTGTCCGGCGAAATGCCCAGTAAGGTTGAAATATCGGCGGAGGTCAAATTCATTTTTAGTAAAGCAATCAGTCGTAAATCCGAGGTCGATAATTGATCCGAATACGTTCTTAATTTTTCAAAAAAGGAATGGTGCACCTGTTCAAACGTACTGCTAAATTCTAGCCAGTATTGATCATGACTAAAACTGTCGTTGATCTGCTGAACAATTTTCTTGATTTGCTTTTTATGGTCCCGTTTATCGTCTTTAATTAACTTTTCAAGACTGGTTTTTAGCTGGTCTAAGGATTCATTTTTCTGAATAATGTGTAGAATATGCGTAGATAATTCTTTCGAACGCGTCGCTAATTCATGCTTTAACTGTTCTTCTTCGAGTTGCTTATTGCGTAGTTCCGAAAGCATAAGTTCATGCTGGGTTTCGTAGACCAGCTGATTCTGTCGGCTCAGGGTTTGTTCGTTGCGTACCTTTAGCTTCTGCCGGTTGTAAGCGAGGGTGACGATGCCCACCAGCAGGAGTAATACCAGTACAGCCGCTGCCGTTACGAGCTGGTTGAATTGCCGTTCGTCGGTCAGCTTCTCGATTTCCCGGTTCTTTTTTTCCGTATCAAAAAGAGCCTGCGTTAGTACCAGTTGCTGACTGCTTTCCTGCGAATAAATCTCCGCTTCAAACGCCCGGCTCAGAGCAACGTAGTGGTAGGCACTGTCATGCTGCCCCATCAGTTGATAGGCCTTGCCGATGTCGTTGCTGGTGCCACTGAGAAAATGGCGTTCGTGGGTTTTCAGGGCCAGTTCATACGCCTGCCGACTGTACACAAGACTTGCTTTCGGGTGACCGGTTTTGCGTAGTACATCTCCCAGATTATTAAGAATTTCAATGCGGAGCAGCGAATCTTTCGTTTGCAGATTAACCTTCAGAGCTCGCTGGAAGTATACCTGGGCCGAATCGTACCGGGCCAGATCTTCGAAAATGCTGCCCATGTTTTCGTAGATTTTCGCCGTTCCTTCTTGGTTGTTGGCAACTACATACTGATGCAAAGCTTTTCGCTGAAAGTAGAAGGCACTGTCATACCGTTGTCGTTTTTCGTACAGATGGCCGATGTTACCGTAAGTCTGAGCTACTCCCGAAGCGTGCGAGGCCTTTCGGAATAGTGCCAGAGCCCGTTCGTACTCCTGCCGGGCTTGATTGGGCTGCTTGCTGTAATAGTACAGCTCGCCTAGGGCGTTGTGCGTTTCTGCCAGTAGGGTTTGCTTCCCGAGTTGTTCAAATTTCTTAGCCGCTTCCGAGTAATATTCCAGGGCTTGTGGATACTGTCCGGCGTGAAAAAACAGACGACCGAGCGTCTGCAAAGCCTTGGCCGCAACCAGGGGCTGATTGGACTCGAGGGCCCGGGCATATTGTTGTTTGGTACGGTAAACCAGCGAAGCAGAATCACTGGCTGCAGGCGGAAGGCTTTGGCCCGTATGGGAAAGTAAAGTCCAGAAAATCAGCAGCAGGCAGGCTCGAAATACAGTTAGAATCATCAGATTTCAGCTCGTTTGAACCTGGAAGTTAGGGCTTTTTTAAGCGTTGATTACATTATGAAATTGTTAAGAGCCCATCGCAGGGTAAACCGGAGAGCGGGTGATAAAAAGAGAGTAATTCAGGATCTTTGAATAAATAATAAAGAATTTGTCTATTTAATTTGTTTTATACTGGAATATTGCTCACTTTTGGTTCAGAATTTGAATAAAAAAACAAAACATCTGGTTCCGCCTTTATCCAAACACGAACGCGTATGCAAAAGATTTTGGTTCGTACCAAGGAAGATTACCTCCGCCACATCTTAGCGACCAGTCTTCAGCACGAGGAAGAAAGCCCAGGGTGTTCGGTCCCGGAATGGCTGCCTATTCCCAAGCCGGAACATTACCCTTGCATCGCCATCACGTCTGATCCGGTACGGGAGGGTACGGCTCTGTTCTTCGAGGTAGAGCTGATTTATTTTACGGATTTTTTACATCAAAACTGATGGATGAACAATTACCTGAGTGTTTCTCGTTGGAATGCCATGAAAACGAAACGTACTGATTTGCCCTAGAAGCATCGGTACGTTTTACTTTTTTACACCAAGGAGTAGGAAGAATAACCTGGAAGCCCGTAGGTTTACCTGTGAAACCTAGTAATCCATCTGACTTCCATGGACGAATTACGTTATCCCATCGGCCTTTTTACCTACGAAGGCCCCTACACGCCCGAACAGCGTACACAACTGATTAACAATCTGGCTTTGATTCCGGGCCAATATCGACAAGCCGTCGAAGGATTATCCGAAGATTTACTGGAGATTCCCTACCGTGAGGGGGGATGGACCATCCGGCAGGTCGTGCATCACGTAGCCGATAGTCACATGAACGGGTATATCCGTACTAAACTCGCCCTGACGGAAGCCAATCCGACGATCAAACCTTATGAAGAAGCCCGCTGGGCGGAGCTGGGCGATACCTTCCATACGCCCATTCAGGAATCCCTGGATTTACTCCAGCATCTACACGTTCGCTGGGCCAATGTCTTCCGGGCCATGCAGGAAGCCGATTACCAGAAAACCTTTTTTCATCCAGGTTCGCAACAATCCGTGACGCTGGACTACCAGTTAGGTAACTACGACTGGCATAGTCGGCATCACCTGGCTCATATCACGAGTCTGCGGGAGCGAATGGGTTGGTGAAATACAAAAACTTTTCAACATTAAAAACCTTTGTATCGTATAGGAAGAGTATTGAAGAATTCCCTACCAGGATCGGATGTAAACGGTTAAAAACACCATACGTTAGATGACGTATGGTGTTTTGATACCTGAGATCAATGATGGTATATATTCGTATTAAATTTGTCCCTTTAATATTCATAAAAAAGCAGATTTAATACGAATTCAAATTCTTGCTTTTAATACGCTCTGGTTGTAGGAAATAATTTATTTTAAATAAATAAAGGAAACCTTAGTTCAATACGCTTTTAGCTATAAAATAAAGTGTTTATCAGCAAACCGAGAGGTAGTACAAGGGATTAGATAGGATTGGCAATTGACATAGGTATAATCTGGTTAGTAATGCCACCCTTATCTACCAGAATTGCTTCACCGCTTTTAATACCATTCGCTCCCGTGAAAAGTCCCAGTACCGCATCTGCAATTTCCGAAGCAGGTACGATCGCACCGCTTGGATTAATACTTGCTCCAAAGGCGGCTTTAGCTTCGGCATCATGGCTATTAAGACGATCAGCCATAGGCGTATCCGTCACCCAGGGACATACCGCATACACCTGAACGTTCTTGTCTTCACACGAGGCTGCAACGGATTGTGTGATACTCAACACTGCCGATTTACTGGCTCCGTAAACCACTGCTACGGGTAAAGGCATGGTAGTACCTACGAACGAGGCGGTATTTACCACTACACCGCTTCCCTGCTTTACCATTTCAGGCAAAACATGCTTGATACACAGGATGACGCCTTTTATATTCGCCGAAAGAACTTCGTCAATTACTTCCTCGGTATTGATTTCCAACGGACCTAATACTCCTTCTGTACCGGCATTGTTGAACAGGAAATCGATTCTTCCGTAGGCCTGCAATGTGCTGTCAACTAGATTTTTTACATCTTTTTCCAGACCTACATCGGTTGAAACAAAGAGTGCTTCACCTCCAGAGCTATGGATTTGTTTTACTACCTCAGCTCCGCGTTCCGTATTACGACCAGCCACCACGACTTTTACTCATTTACTTGCTACTAACAGGCAAACTTCTCTGCCTATGCCGGCGGTACATCCAGTGAT
>NZ_JBMDWJ010000004.1:0-24946 GCF_048595215.1 Siphonobacter sp. | reverse complement strand
GCCCCTCCCCTCCCCTCCCCATACGGAATTGACTCAACGCCGTATTTACGTTTTTCCCGATCAATGTTCTCCTGTACGGCCTCAATGATCCAGTCCGTAACCGAAATGGAAATCTTACGGGCTCTACCCCGTTGCGGGCGGTGATTCCGTAGCTCCTTGATCATATGCGTTTCGCTTTCGGTTAACTCAATCGAAAAACGTTTGAGTACTTCCGGCACTGGTTCGGCTTTCGCAGGTTTGGACTTGGCTTCTTTACGAGCGGGTTTTTCTTCCAACTCTTTCTCAACCGGGCGAGTCGTAGAACCTCCCCGATTGATCACCTCCAGAATTTTATCTTCAGGAACCGAATCACTGGAAGCTTTCTTTTTGGGTGCGGATGAAATGGCCATAACGTGAATAGATACAGTGATTTTCTGCCTCAAAAGATACGTTAAAAGAAAAGCTTTATTTAACGTTAAATTGAAAGGTAAAAATAGCGTCAATAATACTAATGAATATTGACGTTAGATAATTTAAATTATCCTTTGACAATCAGAGGATTGATTGCTTCGAATAATTTAGTGATTTCGATCGTTGCTTTGGGATCTTTTGCTTCCATTTCCACCACACCTAATCCCTGAGAAGCGGCGTTGGAATAAGCTTTCCGATTGATTAATGGCGTGGGTAAATAAGTAAAAACTTCAGAGGCTTGTAAGAGTTCAGCGGCATCGTTATTGTCCGTACCTTTCGGGTCTGCCCGATTCAAAAAGGCAAAGGCCGTTAAAGGAGTCGCTTGAACGGCCCGAATTTCCTGTACCAGTCGTTCGACTTTATTTAGCGTCCACAAATCAAAACTGCGAGGATTGAAGGGTACGAGGTACACGTCCGAAACGGTCATTGCCGCACGCTGACTAGTCGTATCCCGACCTCCGGTATCAATCACAATGTGATCGTACTTAGGCACTAGCTTTAGAATCTGACTACGAACCGCCTCTCCGGAGAGTTTGATGGCGGTAAAGCCAATTTCTCCCTGTAGATTCTCTTCCCGCCAAGCCGTAAAATCAGTAGAGGTTTCCTGTTCATCGGCATCTACTAGTAAAACATCGAATCCCTGTTTGGACAGTAAGACCGTAAGGTTGGTCGCAATAGTCGTTTTCCCACTTCCACCTTTAATCCCTCCGACGGTAAAAACCATGGTTGTAACGTTTAAATTAGCGTTAAAAAAAGCGTTGGATACTACACTAAAACTGAAGTTGTTTCTGCCGCTCAAAAACAAGCCACTATTAGCTCTGGATTGATCGCTGACTTTGACTCGAAATTCAGAATGCCAAAACACGTTATTTTTAGACATAAATCCAAAGGTAATTAAAACTTTATTTTTAATCTCAATTTTAACGTTAAAAATAGAGTTAAAATTGAAGTTATTAAAGACGCTGTAAATTGAGGTTGTATTAACGCTAAAATCAACGCTCAAAATAAAACATATAAAGCGTTAAAAAGAACATTCCTAGCAGAGGTATAAATGACTTTATTTTTAACGCTAAAAATAGCGTATATTATGAGTCTATAATTAACGTATAAATTAGCTTATGAAAAGTATAAAAAATAGTGCTAAATTTGACGTTAAAAAAGCAACTAATCTTTCGCTATTTGACGTTTAATTTAACGGTAAAATAGATACTATATCTTAGTAATAAAATCTAATTTTACCGTTAAAATAAGCGTTATTTTTGACGTAGGTATTGATTGATAAATAGCTGATAAATAGTTTGCTGGATTAGAATGATATAAGTCAGAATTAAATAAATAAACAGTTAGGGTGGTTTAATTATCAGTATAGAGGCTTATACAATCCTTCTATTTATCAGCTAAATCATTCGCTTCAGCAGAGGAACTAAATTTATAGAGGTACAACCACTTAATAAATAACAGTCAAGAGTCACAATGAATAGTGCAAAAGTAGGAGAGAGGTTTATTAAAAACTTAAAAAATATACCATTAAATATTGATTCTATACTGAGCAGTAGAAGAGCACCAGTTGATACCCCTGACTACCGTGTAAAAAACTTGTTTTTGAGAATAACTATCAGTATAAATTTGAATGTATAAAAATAACTTAGATTGCTACCGATGTGTATTCGATCGTTAACACTTTCAAGTAAGAATTATCTAGTTCTTCTGGCCTGAGAAGGAGAGGTTCATGAGTCAACCACTGAATACTAGTCTGATGCAATGATAAGTTTCGTAAGAACGCCTAAAAACAGCTACCGAGGACAGGCTGTTCGTATACAGCAAAAAAACGGAGTACGATAGTCATGAACACAAGAAGTGAAGGACGACTCTTGAGTAATACGACCCTTAGTAGAATAAAATAAAATATGATTATTAAATTAAAATATATGAATAAAATTATCTTTGTTGAGACCCGTTGAGCTAAGAAAACGAGTCTGAAAATTTCATGAATGCTCAAACAAGTGCGGGCTGGCTTGGTATCCTCTGCTTATTTTTCCTGATACCCTTTTGTCAGGGGCAAATGGCTAAGCCTGCTTTTTCCCATCTCAGTGTTGATGAAGGCTTATCGCAAAGCAGCGTATACGCGATCACTCAGGATCGTAAAGGGTTTATCTGGTTAGGCACCCGCGATGGCTTAAACCGCTACGATTCCCGGCAGGTCGTCGTATATAGAAATCAGCCTACGCGGCGAAAGAACTTGCCGTCGAATACAATCAATGCTCTTTTGCACGATAGTCAGGGAAGGTTATGGGTAGGAACCAGTAAAGGGTTAGCTCTATACAAATCGGAAGGAGACGATTTCGAACGTATTTCAGCCCAGGGTTTGCCGGATTCCACCATCCTAAGTATTACCGAAGATCGGCGACATCGCGTGTGGGTCGGTACGTCGAAAGGGCTTTATCAGCTCGAAGGCCCGAAACCGTATCGACTGAAACCCTTACGAAGCTATACCTATCAGGGGACTGAACCGAGCCACCCCAATACGCGGGCTCTGTTTGAAGACCGTCAGGGTAACCTATGGCTGGGAACGTCGTTGGGATTAACCCAACTGAAAGCCCGTGGGAATGGTCAGCTTGATATACACGATTATTTCCTGCAACCCGCCGATTCCGTCTATCATAATCTCTCGAACGGAATCAATACCATTGCTCAGGATCCGCAGGGGCGTTTGTGGCTGGGTACGGACCGAAAGGGGATTGCCGTATTTGATCCGTGTCTGGGAAAAATCATTAGCTGGAATCCCGTACCGGGACTGGATCTATCCACGCAAACCATTCGTACCATTCACCCGGACGGAAGCGGACACTTCTGGATTGGTACCTTGTCGGGCTTGTACGTGGTGGCCTCGGACGGAAGCTGGTTTAAAACGCTAACCAATGAACCAACCGACGCGGAATCGCTGAGTGATAATTCGGTTCGATCCATCTTCCGGGATCGCGATGGTTCCATCTGGGTCGGAACCTATTACGGGGGCGTGGATTTCTACAGTCCCTACGCCCGACAATTTGGGTCCTTTGGTCCCTTGGGTGAAACGTTCAAAATTGCTGGACCGATACTGCCCTCAACGGACGGACGGCAAATTTGGCTGGGTACGGAAGACCGGGGCGTCATGCTGATCAACGCCAATCGAAGCGTTGCCCGGCGTTACCGCCACGACCCCAAAGATCCGAACTCACTTTCCAACGATAAAGTGAAATGCCTGCTGGCTGAGGGAAACCGGGGGGTATGGATTGGTACGTTGAAGGGACTCAATTACCTGGACTTACGGACGCAGATGATTACCCGCTTTTTGCACGAACCGAATAATCCTCACTCGTTGCCCAATGATCGAATCTACGATTTGAAACGGGATGCCCAGGGCAAACTATGGATTTTAACCAATCTGGGAGGTTTGTGTGCTTTCGATCCAAAGAATCAGTCGTTTGAATCTTACGTACCCCGAACCGGTCAGCATAGCTCCTTGAGTTCAAGAAATGCCACGTGTTTACTACTCGATCATCAGCAGCAACTGTGGGTAGGCACCACCAGCGGTCTGAATCGGAAACTACCCGGTCGGGACGCCTTTGTTCGCTACCAACACCGCGAAACGGACCCGATGTCGCTCAGCAATGATCACCTGGTTTGTTTGTACGAAGACCGCAAACACCGACTTTGGGTGGGCACGCGGGAAGGGGGATTGAATCTGTTACGTCCCGGTCAACAAGGATTCGAGCGATTTAGTACGGCTAATGGTTTACCGAGTA
Source organism: Siphonobacter sp. (assembly GCF_048595215.1). Lineage (NCBI taxonomy): Bacteria > Pseudomonadati > Bacteroidota > Cytophagia > Cytophagales > Cytophagaceae > Siphonobacter > Siphonobacter sp. Next base: position 20,711 of record NZ_JBMDWJ010000004.1, on the reverse strand, counting down.
ATACGATCGTGGGGATCCAGGAAGACCGTCAGGGTCATCTATGGATTAGTACCGACAAAGGGCTGGCTCATTTCGATCCGGAACACGCCCGCTTTGTGCATTACAACCGGCATGATGGATTGGTATGCAACGAGTTTACGCCGAACTCCACCTATCAGGATCCCCAGGGCTATCTCTATTTTGGGGGCTACAATGGCATCGTTCATTTCCATCCCGACAGTATCCGTCGCAATACGCGGGTTCCTCAACTGGCGTTTACACAGGTCCGGTTGTTCAATGAACCAGTTACCCGGCTTTCAGAAAGTGGAGAATCCGATATTGATTTTGAACGAGGCCTCACCTTTATCCATCAGCAAAACGTATTTTCCATTGATTTTGCAGCGTTTAACTACATCAATGCGTCAAAAAATCGGTACGCCTACCAGTTGGTGGGGTTTGATGAAGAATGGAATTACGTATCGGAACCCCGGGCTTTGTACATGAACCTGAATCCGGGAACATATGTGCTACGCGTAAAAGGCTCGAATAATGACGACGTCTGGAATACTAAACCCCTGGAGCTGACCATTACAGTATTACCGCCGCTCTGGAAAACACCCTTAGCGTACGTCGTGTATGCCCTGACGTTTGTGGCCTTGTTACGGTTGTGGTCAAGATTTAATCGTAACCGATTGCAACTGGCCCACGAATTACAGCGGGAACACGAAGAGAAAAAACGCCAGCAGGAACTCCATCAAACCAAGCTTAACTTTTTCACGGAAATCGCCCACGAAATTCGTACGCCTTTGACCCTGGTGATGGGCCCGCTGGAAGTACTGGCGAGCCAATACGGCCAGGAACCGGGCATTCATAAACAGGTCAGTCTGATGCGAGCCAGTACAGACCGTTTGTTACGACTACTCAATCAGTTGCTGGATTTTCGGAAACACGAAACGGGCAATGTCCAGTTACAGCGGCAGCAGGCGGATTTCGTCCGCTTTCTCCGACAAATCGTACATTCCTTTCTCGGGCACGCCCGTTCGCGTCAGGTACAACTCAACTTCGAATCGAAAAGGGAAGAGATCCCCTTATGGTTTGACGCGGGGGAAATGGAAAAAGTGATTTCAAATCTATTGGTCAACGCCTTCAAATTCACCCCTGCCGGGGGGCGTATTACCGTGCAGGTGCGGGCAACGCCGCAAGAAGTGATCTTGCTCATTGAAGATACGGGTCTGGGGATTCCGGCGGAAGAAATCAGCCAGATTTTCAAACAGTTTTATCAGGCGGATCGCCATCAGTCGCGGGATACGGGTTTTGGGCTGGGACTGGCCTTGAGCAAAAGCATTGTTGAACAACATCAGGGACAAATCACCGTAGAAAGCCAGGAGGCCGGTTCGGAACACACGGGCTTTACCCGATTCAAAATCACCTTACCCATCCTACCAATCGAGGAGTCATTGGTTACCCTTCCGGAACCAGCGGTATGTGAAACATTGCCCGCCGTTACCCATTCGGAACAAGTCGCCGGAGAAAAGCCGCTACTACTTATCGTAGAGGATCAGGCGGACATCCGAAATTATCTGGCTGATTTGCTGGCTACGGAATATCAGGTATTGGAAGCCAGTAATGGGGTAGAGGCTTGGGAAACGGCTTCGCAACTCTTACCCGATCTGGTGATTACGGACCTTGCCATGCCTGAAATGGATGGATTAACCCTGACCCATCGATTGAAAACCGATACACGTACCAGTCACATTCCCGTCATCATGCTGACGGCGAAAGATGGCGTCGATCATCAGCTATCGGGCCTGCAAACGGGGGCCGATGATTACCTGACCAAACCTTTTCACCCAGTGTTACTACGGGCTCGCGTACAGAATCTGCTGTTATTACGCCAGCAACTGAAAGCGAAGTATCATCGCCTGATTACGTTACAGCCGCAGGCCCAGACGCTTGAACACCCGGACGAGAAGTTTTTAAATCAGCTCATGACGGTACTAGACCAACATTTGGCTGACCCGGATTTCAACGTAAGCAGTCTGGTAACGGCAATGGGCATGAGTCGGCCGGTACTGTTTCGAAAAGTAAAGATGCTGACGGATCGTTCCGTCGTGGATTTGCTGCGAACGACACGATTAAAAAAGGCGAAAATGTTATTACAGCAACGCAAAGCCAACATTTCGGAAATTGCCTTTGCTGTAGGCTTCAGTGATCCCAAATACTTCAGTCGGGCCTTCCGGGCTGAATTCGGTTTAACACCAACGGAGTATAGTCAACAGGTAGTTACCGAAGGAACGCCGTCCTGAGTGCCGTGAACCTCGTACGCAAAAGGCCAGTGAATCCTAACATTCACTGGCCTTTTCGTATTAAAACAAGGCTTTCTTTTCGTTCAGCCGTTTCGCCCGTAACAAGGCCTCCAGCCAGTAATAATCGGCGTAAATCAGTGGTACGTCCACCTCACTGTTATGCGGTTTGGAACCTGTACTGTGCAGCAAAAGAAACCCATGACTACTGCCGGCAGGAGCCAAGTAGGTTTTAGAAAGAGTAGTCAGGATCTGATCAGCTTTGGAACGATAATTGGCCTTGGGTGCGTAGGTACTGAGTTCGTACAAAGCGGAAGCCATCACCGTAGCTGCCGACACATCGCGGGGTTCGTTCGGAATACCGGGAGCATCGAAATCATAATACGGAATCAAATCCTTGGGCAAACGGGGGTGCTGCAGCAGAAAACGGACAATGGCTTCGGCCTGTCGGAGAAAAGCCGGATCTCTCGTTTCCCGGTAACACAAGGTATAGCCGTATAAAGCCCAGGCCTGCCCCCGGGCCCAGGCCGACTCGTGGCTGTAACCCTGGTGAGTTTGCCTGGTGCGTACCTGTCCCGTCAGCGTATCGTAATCAACGACGTGATAGGAGCTGAAATCCGGTCGAAAGTGATTGTTCATCGTTGTGCGGGCGTGCGTGACGGCGATGTTGTAAAAAGAAGAATCCCCGGTCCATCGCGTAGCGGCAAACAATAGTTCCAGATTCATCATATTATCAATAATAACCGGGCACTGCCATACGTCCTGATGATGATCCCAGGAGCGGATGATTCCTGCTGCGGGCTTAAAGCGTTTGGATAGCGTACGGGCCGATTCGATGAGGATTTGTTTGTATGCGGGATCTTGCGTCAGACGATAGCCATTGCCGTAGCTGCAATACATTTTAAAACCCATGTCGTGGGTGCGGGCGTTAGTTTTTTCGCCTTCTAGCTGGGCCGTGTAGCGGCGGGCCTGCTCGGCCCATTCGGGCTTTCCGGTGTATTCGTATACATACCAGAGTTGGCCCGGAAAAAAACCACTCGTCCAGTCGCGGGCGGCCACCCGTTCGAGTTCGCCTTTCGCATTGAGGCTGCGGGGGGATACCAGCTTGGAGGCCTTTTTCGATTCCGCGATTTTCAACTCGCTAAGCATACGTCGGCTTTGTTCCTGAGCATGTTGAAAAGATCGATCAATAAAGGTGGGAGATACAAACGCCCAGCTACTCGTCAGAGCCAGACCGATAAAAAGTCGTTTCATGGTTGAATTAGTTAGTACGGAATGAATGAGGAAGCCAGAGGAGGGGATGGCGAATCGGAAGGTTACGAATGACTTCTTCGTTTGCAGGCGTATGATCCCGTTTTTTCCAGGTTTGAAGCCAATCCAGTTGCTGAAAAGCCAAAGCTCCGAAAACCAGGAAAGGTTGAGCTACGGGCCAGTTGTCCCAGTACATCACATCGGGTGGCAAGGGCCAGCGATTCTTGTCAACGACGTAAGGGTAGAGGTAGGTAATACCCTTGCGAATACTACGACCGTCGGGTGTCTCATACGTCCAGAGGTTATCTCGGGGCGTAGAAGCAATCTGACAAATCATAGCCATCGCATCGAGGTTGAACAGCGAGTAACCGTAAGGTTTCGTCCGCCGGAGTTCGAGCGGAAAACTACCATCGGCGGCCATTTGCTGGGGAAGTAGAACGGTTTTGTATCGATCCCGACATACGGCAAGCAGCGAGTCATGGCCGGTAAAGCGGGCAAACGCTGCCACCTGCATGACCCAGCACGTACCGTGATTATTCTTCGCCTCCCGTTCTTCGATTCCGTACGGATGGTGCGTCAGCCAATGCAGGTACGTACGAAACCAGCGACGTACCACGGCGACGGTAGCGGCATCCAACTGTGCTTCCATCACTTGAACGGCCTGTACCACTTCCATTAAATGAATCGTATCGATGATACCGATGCCCCGCCCCGTAACCCGGCCTTTGATGGCCTGAGCGTACGTCAGGGAAGGATTCATGCGGGTCGTTGTATCGACAAACCAGGCCTTCAGGTGACGAAGAGCCTGCTCACTGTACCGTCGGTCGGGTTGTAATACGTAGGCCGAGGCCAGTGCCCCCATGATCTGACTCAAGCGGATCAGGGCCTGCCGATGGGCCACGAAGTTGTCGGGATTGCTTAGGCCATCGCGTTGGATGTACGGCCCCTGTAGGTTCGTGGAGTCGGGCCACCAGTAATCGCCTTCCGAATAGAAATCATGGCGACCTCCCGCACTCCGGGGCGAGGTTTGGGCCGTAACCGTACGGGGCGGTTGTTGTAGAGCCCAGCGGACTTCAGCCCGTACGCAGGCTCGCAGGGTTTTTCGAATTTCGGCATTTAAGCCAGCCTGACCCAAAGCATGCGTAGCAACCAAAGTCAAGCCCAACAGTAGCATTTTCATAACCTAGAGATAAGAGGTAGCGGCTTAATGAACGAGCGAAATCAGGTACAGCAACAGAGCCACTAACAGGCCCGTGCATCCTACTTCAATGAGTAGTAAACGGAATCTTCTTTTTTTCACGGGGAAAAATATCAGCCGGTGTAGGAAACAAAGGTAGCAGGGGTAAAAGCGGGGCAGGGGGGCTAAATGTATCAAAAAGGGGGAGAAATCGTTCGGGCGGGTGATAAAGCGTTCAATGGGGTGGAGAAAGCGTTCCATTTAGATTATTCCAGTATTTTATAGACTTATATCCACTAAGGTTGCAGTGGAGTTTATCGCTACTCCGGCCCCAGATAAGGCTCTTGCCTACCTCTTATTCCACTACCTTACTCGATGTGTTTTATGCGTAAACCTCTATTTGCCACCTGCTGGCTAGGCTCCCTGGCTATCACGCTGCTGCTCGTAGCGGGGGAGGCCACCGCCCAGACACCGGGCAACAACCCACCACCCGCCAATCGGCCCAGCACGTATACGTTTACGGGGCGGGTACTCGATGAAAAAGGCATGGGTATTCCCGGAGCCACTATCCAGCTCAAGGGAAGTCCCGCCGCCGGTACGACTTCCAACGCCGAAGGACAGTTTACTTTTCCCGTACCCACGGGCGGCGGTACGCTGCTTGTCTCCGTCGTAGGGTACATCACGCAGGAAGTGAATCTGACGAACGAAACGTCCCGAGACATTACCATGGCTCCCGATACCAAGGCCCTTAACGAAGTTGTGGTCGTTGGCTACGGTACCCAGAAGAAAGAAAACCTGACGGGAGCCGTCGCGGCCATCAACATCGACGAGAAAATTGCCAGCCGTTCGCTCAGCAACGTTTCCTCGGGCCTCTCTGGATTGGTACCGGGTCTTTCCGTACAGCAATCGACGGGGCAGGCCGGACGCAACAGTGCTAACCTGATCATTCGGGGACTTGGTACCGTTAATAACTCTGGTCCGCTGATTGTCGTGGATGGGATGCCTGACGTGGATATCAACCGCATTGACATGAACGATGTGGCCAGTATTTCGGTCCTGAAAGACGCCGCTTCTGCTTCCATTTACGGATCACGGGCGGCCAATGGCGTCGTACTCATTACGACTAAAAATGGTTCACAGAACAAAAAAGCCCAGATCAGCTACACCGGAACCTACGGCTTATCTCAGCCCACAAACTTTTATAGCTACTTTGATGATTACGCCCGCTCCCTCACCATGCACATGCGGGCTTCGGGGGCAGGAGCTTCGTCAACGACGTTTCGGTACGGAACCGTGGAAGACTGGTTATCCAAAAGCCTGGTCGATCCCGTGAAATACCCGAATACGAACTGGTGGGACGTAATCCTGCGGGATAACGGTCGGATACAAACGCATAACCTCTCGGCTTCGGGCAGCAATGATCGGATGAATTTTTATCTGTCGGCGGGTATTCTGGATGAACTGGGCGTACTCATCAATCACAATTACAAACGCTACAACACCCGGTTTAACCTCGATTATAAAGTTCGTGACGCCATCAAAGTCGGTTTGCGGATGGACGGCCAGTGGTCGAAACAGGAGTATGCTAATCAGGAAGGGTTTATCAATTACAGCGGTACGGATGGCTACGACATTCGGTACGCCATCGCCGGGATTTTGCCCTATGATCCGGCGACGGGTAGAGACGGCGGCATTATGGCCTACGGCGAAGACGCTCAGGCTGCCAACATGTTTGCCCGGTACTCGGTGTACCATAACCAGCGGGATCGGCAGGAGATCAACGCCAACGTGTACGGGGAATGGTTACCCCTGGCCGGATTAACGTTTCGCGGGGATTTCGGACTACGGTACTACAACCAGTTTACCAAAAGTTACAACGACCCGACCGACGTCTGGAATTTTCAGACCGATCAGATTGCCCGTACCATCGTCAACCCCAGTGCGGGCATTAGTAACAGTAATAATCAGGGATATAAAACGCTCTTGCAGGGTCGGATTACGTACAATAAAACCTTATTTCGGAACCACCAGCTGACGGCCCTGCTGGGTTATACCGAAGAGTACTGGTTTAACCGAAACATGTCCGCCAGCCGACTCGACCGGATTAATCCTTTGCTGAGTGAAATTGACGCGGCCCTGACGACGACGCAAACCGCCGGAGGAAACAGCGACGCGGAGGGCTTACGCTCGGTGATTGGTCGTTTGAATTACGTCGTCAATGATAAGTACCTGTTCGAATTTACGGCCCGGTACGACGGGTCGAGTAAATTCCTGCCCGGCTATCAGTTTGGCTTTTTCCCGGCGGTATCAGCGGGCTGGCGTTTTTCCGAGGAGCCCTTTTTCCGGAACCTGACCTCGATTATTTCGTCGGGGAAACTCCGGGCTTCCCTTGGTAAACTGGGCAATAACTCGGGTGTCGGTCGCTACGAGCAACGGGACATTTTCAACCTGACCAATTACATCCTCAACGGAAAAATCGCCAAGGGTTTCAGTTCGGCCAAAATCATCAACGAAGATTTTTCCTGGGAACAGACCAATACGGCGAACGTAGGACTCGATCTGGCCTTTTTCGACGGACGACTGACCGCCGAGATCGATGCCTATACCAAACTCACCACAGGTATGATCCGGCCTTCGTCGCTATCCACGCTGCTTTCGGGGTACAACGCTCCCCGCATGAACATTGGAAAACTGCGGAACAACGGGATGGAAGTAAACCTGACGTACCGTACTAAAATTGGTCAGGTAAACCTGGGAGCGACCATGAACGTGAGCTTCAACCAGAACCGATTACTGGAATGGAATGAGTTTCTCGGTAAAGGCTATACGTACCTGAACATGCCCTACCACTACGCCTACAGTCGCGTATCGCAGGGCATTGCTCAGAGCTGGGAAGACATCGCCAATGCTCCATACCAGGGCCAGTACGTTTCGCCGGGCGATATTCTGTACCGCGACCTCAATGGCGATGGTCAGATCAACGACGAAGACCGCAAGGCCATGCCCCGTTTCAACCGGGAGCAACCCACGGGCAATTACGGCTTTAACCTCTTCGGTAATTACAAAGGTTTCGACCTGAGCATCTTGTGGCAGGCCGCTACGGGCCGGAAAGACTTCTGGCTGGAGCCTTTCAACAACGTCAATATTCCCGCCGCCCGGAATGCGTTTCAGGACTTTCACTGGAATGACACCTGGAATCTGGACAATCGCTCGGCTTCCTTACCCCGGCTGATTACGGGTTCGGGTGGGAACAATCAGGCGGAGTCAACCTTCTGGCTAGACAACTTTGGCTACCTGCGACTCAAGAACATTCAGGCCGGGTACAATATCCCCAGCCAATACACTACCCGCATCGGCGTAAGTCGGGTACGGGTCTACCTGACGGCCGAAAATCTGCTGACCTTCAGTAAGTACCGGGGTGTTGATCCCGAAAAAAGCACGACGCAATCGGGTGCCGACAATCAGGATGACCCCTTCCCGCTGCTCAAATCGTATTCCTTTGGTTTGAACCTGAGTTTTTAATTCACCTTGACTTTTTCGCTCGTGAAACGATACGTATCTATGGTAGGAATAGTACTGGTAGGCCTGAGTGCCTGTCAGAAAGACCTGCTCGATCAGGTACCCACCACCCAGCTTTCTTCGGATTTATTCTGGAAAACGACCGACGATGCTCTTTTCGCCGTCAATGGCGTATACGACGCCAACCGGACTACTTTTGACCGCGAGTATTACTTCGACGGAGCCGGGGAATTCGTGCATACCCGGGGTACCAGCAACAACCAGGGCACGTACAACCCCGGAGCCATCGGTTCGAGTGGCAACTTTGGTTTCCTCTGGGGAGACTGCTACCGAACCATTAACCGGGCCAATTATGTACTCCAGAACATTGGTACGCTGCGGGCAAACCTGAGATCCGAAAGCGATCAGGCCCTGATGAACCGCCTGGTGGGCGAAGTACGCTTCCTGCGGGCTCTGAACTACTTCCGCCTGATTGACCTCTGGGGCGACGTGCCGTATTTCGGTCGCCGACTCAACGGCAATGCCGAAGCGTATACCCTGACGCGTACGCCCCGGGCCGTGGTAAAAGATTCGATTCTGGCGGATCTCTCGTACGCCGCGAGTGTACTGCCCGACAACTATACGGGAGATAACCTGGGCCGGGCCTCGAAGCTGGCCGCCTGGGGCTTCAGCGGCAAAGTAAATCTGTACTGGGCCTGCTGGATGAAAAACGAAAATAATGCGGGTGAAGCCCAGAAGCACTACGCAGCGGCGGCAGCAGAATTCAAGAAAATCATTGACAAAAACATTCCGCTGTTTCGGAATGGCGAACCAGGTCCGGCGGACAATCCCAACTACTGGCATTTGTTTCAATATTTCAACGAATACGATCCGGAAATTCTCTTTTCGGTACAGTTTGGTGGCCCTTTACTCAACCAGGGCGAAGAAATGCAGCGGGATTTTGGCTCGCGGAACACAGGCAACGGTCAGGTATGGGTGGCTCCTACCTATCGTCTGGTAAATCGGTATCAGCTCACCAGTACGGGCGACTTTGCTCCGTCCGTGGTATTGAGTCGCAATACTACGCTGGCCAACAGTGCGACCAACCCCCGTTCGTACGTCGGTCGGGATTACCGTATGCGGGCGACTATACTCTGGGACGAACAGAAAATGCTTCGCCTGACGACGGATGGCCTGAACGTACAGGACAGCATTACCTTCCGCTTTGGGAACCGCGACGGGATTACGTTCATTAACTACGACGGGGCTCCGGCGGGGTATATTTTCCGAAAATGGATTCGGCAAACCGGCGGTATTGGTCGGAGCGATGGCCCGCAGGACATGTACCTGATGCGACTGCCCGACGTTTGGCTCATGTACGCCGAAGCGGTCAACGAGCTCAGCGGACCCACGGCCGAACTGTTTGGCCTGCTCGACAAAATCCGTCGTCGGGGGAATCTGCCTCCTTTGAATCAGGCGAAGTTTTCGAGCAAGGATGAATTTTTCAAAGCCATCGAACAGGAGCGTATTGTAGAGCTGGTCGGAGAGGGGCACCGCTTCTTTGACATTCGCCGCTGGCGGAAAGCCGAAGAAATCTGGCCCATGCCCTCCGGTCAGGTGTTGTACGATTCGCAGGGAGCCCGGATTCGCGATGAATTTGTGAACGCTCCCATCCGCGATTACCAGCGGTACTACCAATTCCAGATTCCGACGGGTGAGATTGAAGTCAACCCGCAGATCATCCAAAACGAACCGTGGTTCTAAGCCCGAAGATGTTTTTTCCTATGAAACGAAACTACTTATTCATACTCCTCGGACTGCTGGCTCTTTCCTGCACCAAAATGCCCATCGATGAAACGGGACTGCTGATTACTACTCGCTCCCAATGCTACATGACCTTCTTCGATTTACTCGGTTCGGATCACCGTACCGTACTGGTTAGCGGGCAGACCAAAATAGATACCGTAGCCCAGACCGTGACGGCGGTGGCTCGTTTTGGTACTAATCTGCAACGCGTAAAACCCTATTGCAGTGTAGTAACCGACGCCATTGTAGAACCGACCATGGGCATCTGGACGGACTATACGCAACCACAACAGTACACGGTTGTGTCGGGCAATCGGACGGTACGGAAAACTTATACAGTCACGGTAACCCTCCAGCAATAACATGAAAAAGCTATGGATTCTTTTACTGGCGGGAGTAGTGCTACAGGCCTGTCAGAAATCGGACGACGAACCCAGTGGTCCGCTTCGAAACGATCTGCTCAAAAAAACGACGGGTCCCGCCGTTGTCGGTGATCGCATGGAATTTGCCTACGCCCTGGGTACGCTGGAAGGACAACTCAAAGAGGTACGGGTGGAAGCCACCATTGCCGGAGGAGCGGGTACGGGATTCAGTCGGTATTCCTGGTATACAAACCGAAATACGGGCGTGGATCAACCCGTACAAACGGCTTCGGATACGACCACGACCGGAGCCGTTTCTACCGCTACGTTCTTGGGAGGCGAGAATCAGTCGGCCGTTACGTTACGCTATTACTACGCTCCAACCGAAGAAGCTAAGGGCCGCGACATACGGTTTCGGTTTAGCGGTACTTCCTCGACGGGAAAAGAAGTACGCTTTGAATCGCCAGCCTACCGTATCAGTCGCATGGATATGAAGCGTACCCTGCAACTCACCGACGGAGCCAAAGCCTACGTGTCCATTGCCGACATGGCCGTATACACGAAAGAAGAAGTGGAACGTAATAATCTGGCCGCCAAAATTGATTTCGTGTACCTCTACCGACCGACGTTGAGCGGCTTTACTTTCGGTCACGCCTGGGTTGCTCCCTCCCGAAGCCAGTACCTGAGCGATGTAAGCCTGCCCGCCGGACTAACGACGCGTACCCTGATGGATAAACGAGTGGATGTAAAAGATGCCCAGCTTCGCGGTACGGCGGGTTTTGAGGTCTATATTGACGATATTGATCTGGAGCGTACCACCTTTACCCATGCGTCGGATTACGCCTTTGGTCTAACGGCTGATCAGGGAGCGTTCGTCAAAACGGCCGATGGAGCGTATACAGCTTATGTGTACGTCAATGCAGTAAATAATACGGGAAAGAGTATGACGGTGAGTATCAAACGACTACAACTTAATTAATGCGTCGAGGGCCTCCGATACGGGAGCCCTCGCTACCTCCTGCGGATGAACCGACTAATCGCGTTACTCTTCTTTAGCCTGACCATGCCCGCGTTGCGGGCCCAGCAAAAAGCTCCCACGTTTTTGCTCGATGGCACGTTCCTGGCTCAGCAAAAAGCCCGAAGCAGGCAGGGCGATGCCGCCGTACAAAGGGCTCTGGAAGCGTTAATTCAACAGGCCCAGCAAACCCTGAACCATCCTACGTATTCGGTTACGTACAAAAGCAAAGTACCGCCGAGTGGAGACAAGCACGACTACATGAGCGTGGGTCCGTACTGGTGGCCCGATTCGACCAAGCCGGATGGGCTGCCGTACATCCGCAAGGACGGTCGCATAAATCCGGAACGGTATACGATCAAGGATGCTACCTACCTGCACCAGCTTTGCGAAGATGTACAGCAATTGGCCGTAACCTATTATTTCACGGAAGATGAAACCTACGCCCGCCGGGCCGCCGAATTGCTACGCGTCTGGTTTTTGAATCCCGAAACCCGGATGAACTCGAACCTGAATTACGGACAGGCGATTCCCGGAGTTACTGATGGGCGAGGTATCGGATTGATCGACAGCCGTTATTTTGCCATACTAGTGGATGCTGTGCAACTGCTGAAACCATCCAAAGCCTGGCCGAAAGCCGAGCATCAGGCCTTGCAAAGCTGGTTCCGTACCTTTCTGGACTGGATGCAAACTAGCCCCGTCGGCAAAGACGAAGCCGATGAACACAACAACCACGGAACCTATTACGATTTTCAGGCGGTAGCCATGGCCTTATTCATTGAAGATACTGCCCTGGCTCGCCGGATACTGGAGCAGCAAACCCTGCCCCGCATCAGTAGTCAGTTCGCCGTCGATGGTAGTCAGCCGCACGAACTGGCCCGTACCGTCTCCTGGGGGTACTGCGTCATGAACCTGCAGGGCTTCTTTGGATTGGCTTTATTGGCGGAAAATCTCAACATGAATCTCTGGACCTACGAGACGCCTGAGGGGAAAGGACTCAAAAAAGCCTTCCTGTGGCTGTTACCCTACGCCGAAGGAAAAAAAGCCTGGACGCACCAGCAAATCAAACCCATGCACCGGGAAGAATTCATTTCCTTGCAGGCACTGGCGGCTCGAAAATATCCGGATGTTCCCGCTGTAACGATCCCGAATTCCAGTGGTTTTCTCCGCCTTACCCAAGCTATTTTCTAACGTTGCATGAAACGATACGTCCTCATGGGCTGGCTACTCTGGCTGGCTGTCCCGGCTCTGGCTCAGCAAAACTTACTGAGTGGGAAATTTTCGGTGGAAGAACTGCGAAACGTACTGATTCCGCAGCGGGAATGGACGCCCTTTCCGCGTCGGGAAGATCGGGCGGGCTGGGCTCAGGCCGATTCCGGGATGATGAAGGCGTACGTGAAAAAAGCCGAAACCTACCTGCATTACCAATGGCCGTACGTACCGGCTACAAAATCCCTGCTGATCGAACGTACGGGGAACCGGGATGAATACCAAAGCATTAGCTTTCAGAAACGGGATGTGCTGGGTGTTTTGCTACTGGCGGAGATTTACGAAAATCAGGGGCGATTTGTAGACCCCATTATTGATGGCGTCTGGTCCATTTGTGAAGAATCTTTCTGGGGAGCTTCGGCTCACCTGCCCCGCGAGGTCAAGGGTCTGGTGGATGTTTCCAAACCCTTTGTCGATTTGTTTGCGGCGGAAACAGCTACGTATCTGGCCTGGGTGGACTATTACCTGGGCGATAAACTGGACGCCGTAACCCCGCAAATTCGCAAACGTATCTATTACGAAACCAATCGCCGGATCTTTGAGCCACTCATGAATCAGCCCCACAGCTGGATGCAAAGTCATGCCAATGGTCGGCCCCCCAATAACTGGAATCCCTGGATTTGCTCGAACTGGCTCAATGCCGTACTGTTGCTCGAACAAGATAATCAAAAGCGGACTGCAGCGGTACGCAAACTGCTGGGCGTACTCGATAATTTTTTGAATCCCTATCCGGCCGATGGGGGCTGCGACGAAGGTCCGAGTTACTGGGGAGCGGCAGCCGCGTCCCTGTATGACAATATTTCCATGCTAAATACCGCCTCGCGGAATGCCTTTGCTTACGTGTACGCCGACGAAAAATTCCGAAACATGGGCCGCTTCATTTACCGGGCTCAAATCAGTCCCAACTACTTTTTAAACTTCGCCGACGCCGATCCGCAACCCGGTATGGCGGCTACGATGATCTACCGCTACGGCAAGGATATTCAGGATGCTGACATGATGCGGTTTGGAGCGTATTATCGCAAACCCGAAACGGGGGCCTTGCCGCGGTACCATTTCTTCCGCAACTTCTACGCTCTCTTTATGCAGCAGGAATTTGAACGGGCGAACAAAGGACTGGCTCTGCCCGCTGACGTCTGGTTGCCAGACCTCCAGGTGTTCGCCGCCCGCGACCGGGCGGGTACCACGCAGGGATTTTACCTGGCTGGGAAGGGCGGGCACAACGACGAAAGTCACAATCACAATGACGTCGGCAACTATGTCGTGTACTACGACGGACAACCGCTGCTCATTGATGTCGGACGCGGTACTTACACGCGAAAAACCTTTAGCAGTCAGCGGTACGACATCTGGTACAACGGCTCCGCTTACCATAATCTGCCCACGATCAATGGTTTTAGTCAGCCACCGGGAAATACGTTCAAAGCCCAGCAGGTGACCTATCAGGGCGGAAAAGAGCAGGTAACCTTCTCACTGGACCTCACCCAGGCGTATCCAGCCGAAGCGGGCGTAGAAAGCTGGATACGGAGCATGCGTCTGAAGCGGGGTAGGGAGGTAATGATTACGGATCAGATTCGCCTCAAAAAAGCCGACAGCCTCAGTCAGCATCTGATGACCTGTTATCCGGTAGAAACAGGCAAAGGGGGGCAGCTCATCATCCGCAGTAAAGGACACAAAGGGCAGAGCCGTGATTTTGTGGTACAGTACGATTCCAGAAAATGGCAGCCATTCGTAGAAAAAGTAGCCTTGCAAACACCCGAAGACCAGGGCATTCGAAGCAAGTGGGGCGATACCATTTACCGCATTACGCTGAAACGGCTACAGCCTAAAACGACCGATCTCTTCGCCGTAACCATTGCTCCCTTGTAATAACTGGCATGAAAAAGCCGCTTCCCATACAGGAAGCGGCTTTTTCGTAGTACTTTACTTAAAGCTGTACTTTATTCTGTAAAGATTGTAAGGCTTCTTCCAGCGAATCAATCTGTTCAGGAGTCGCCTGGGCCTTTCCGCTGGAAATGAACTGAAGAGCTTCCTGTACGTAGAAATAGTGCTCCAGATCCTGAAAATGATCAAACTCCTGATCGCTTTTATCTTTGGTAAGTAAATGAATGATCAGACGATTCTGAGCTTTCAAACGGGCCATCTCCGATAAAATGGCATTCATGTCAACGTTGTTTACAAAGATCTCGGCGGTGTTCATAGAGTGATAGATTGACATAGGATGTGTACAAAGAGAATCGTTGATATAATTTCGTGCCATACCCAGTAGGGTTGACGAAGAAAAGGTTCAATTTCTCTTTTTAAAAGTAACCAGTGATTTATTTTTGCTTCGAGAAATTGCGGAAAATAATCTACATATCGCTGAGTTTCAATCAAAAAGTCAAAAGACCTTCGTTGACAAGATGTTTTGAACTTTTTTCATTCGCATGTGAATTAATCAAATAATTTCATGAAAAGTAGATGCAAACGCTTGGAGAATATGAAGAGCTAGTTAATTTTATTCACCCTTTCTCAAGCGAGTCCTTCTCAGCGATCTTCAGGTAGTTTATACTAAGAACGTTTAGTGCTGATCGGAGGATTGGGTTGAAGGCTTGGTATCATCTTTTATTTACTGGTTCGTAAACAAAAGATAAACGGTTTTTCATTCCTTCCTTCAATCGCAGCCAGTAATGCAGTAACCTGATACAGAAGTTTTCTGGAAGATGAGCCTGCCAGCGATATCGACCAGAGATGACTCGGAACGAACAGGCCATAGTCTGATGCAATCCGATCCATCCAATCAGCTAATATCAGGTCGTGGTCATTACTGAGCTTTACTGAAAAGCGTATACACCACTATTTACTATAAGCTATTCAATGAATGAAATAAGCGTAATCGCTTGTTGACATCTTTTCTATCGAAACAACTTACCGCCGCCATCGGGAGTGTTGCCGGTTCCTCGCATGCCTTACGCATGCTGTGCTTATCCGTTTTGCTTCTTTGTTAACTCTAAGCGTATAGTGTTAAACGTTAGCTTTATTGCTGTCACTAAGGTTCTGCACTGCCGTGGAGTGTACTAAAAACTGAAGCTGCTTTTAACTGTACCTTGTCTATACAAGGTCAGGATCGTATTGCCCTTTGCTGATCAAATCTACCTACTATCAAAACCAGTACACCTGATGAAGTCTTCATTTCCCGCCCAAATGATGTCCCTACTAGGCATTGCTACGCTTTTTACGCAGTGCCAGAAGGACGAACGCGTAGCTCCGCAAGCTACGACGCTGTCGTCAACCGTGAAATCCATGAGTTTGGATGAAATCCGGGCCATCCGTACGAACTTGGCTCCGGATAGTATTTACCTGACGGATCAGGGCAAACAAGGCCTTTTTAAATTAGTCAGTACGGATAAAAAAAGTACGGACAATACGGGCATTACCCTGGTTACCAGTAACGGGTTACGCTACAAGCGGGCGTTTACCGGTGCTGCCAATGCCACCTGGTTTGGCGTAAGTACGACCGATTCGGATATTGGGCCGGAATTACAGGAGGCCGTCAATGCTCACAACGTGGTAACGATCCCCGACGGAGCGTATTCGCAGGTGACGAAAGTGATTCTGCGTAGCAACGTAACCATCAAAGGAAACCCCGGTAAGGTAACGCTGAAACTCAACGGAGCCGGGTATATTTCCTTCCAGAACTTCTGGAGTGAACAACAACTGGAAAACATTACCATCGACGGGATCAACTGGGAAGTCTCTTCAACGGCAAAAGTCGAAGGTTCGTACGGACCCATTACCATTGACGGCCCGACGGTGAAAAATCTGTTGGTACAAAACTGCCAGAGCATTCATACCTCAAAAACGGCCAATGTAAACTGGTTTTTCCTGAAAGTATCTCCTGGTAAATCAACCGATAACATCATCGTTCGGAATAATTACGCCCGGGGCGGACGCATGGGCGTGGAATTCCTGGCTCAGCGGTTACCGCAGAAATACCTTGGCAAGAATATTACGGTAACAGGAAACCGGTTTGAGAATTGTAGCTTTGGAATCTCGATTGCGGGTTCCTTCAGCAACGTAACCGTCGATGCCAACTACCTGAAGGACTGCCCGACCTACGGCGTAGAATTTGCCGGATGGTTGCATAACTCGACCTTGTCGAATAACCGTTTTGAAGGAAAATTTGCGGATTTGTTCGCCGGAAACTGGGAAAACGATGGCGACGGCACCATCGGTGAAGGTACGCACATGTTTGGTAACCGTACCATTGGCACCTGCACGGGTAAATGGACCATTCGGAATGGCTTTAACATGCTGATGGAAAATAACTACATCAACATGACGGGTGTACTGGACCTGACCGGTTCAACCAACAATGCCCAGATTACAGGTAACAAAATCATTAGTACCACCGAAAACAAAGTAATCCAGATTAACTACGTGGGGAACCTGCGTTTCATTAACAACTACATCAGTAACGAAAGCGTAAAAAATAGCTGGCTGGTGATTATCGTAAACGGAGCCGGAGCGACGAACAATCTTTTCACGAACAATATAATCGTGAAAAGCTCAGGGGGATATGTTGGCTACGGAAACGGTGCCAGTATCAAGTTCTATAATAACTATGACAAAGACGGGAACGTGATTTCGCTTTAATCGAAACGCTTACGCTAATAGTAGTCATTGAGCAATTAAAAAGGGCACCTCGTCGGGTGCCCTTTTTAATTGAACGTACATTCCAACAGTCGGTGCCCATCGATGTCCATGGGTAGCTGGCGTATCACTTTGATCTGGTTGGAGTCAATGAAGTTTTCCATCTGATAATGACTGGCTTCATCGACTACGTAGAAATGCGGAAAATTCGCCTTGGTAAACTCTTTCGCCGGAGTCAGTCCCGGTACCTGGTATTTATCCCGAACGGATTTAAGAATCTTGTGTTCGACGGTAGCACTGAGAATATTAGTCGGTACCGCAGCCGTGGGCCAATGAATCAGGTAATGCACCGGCTGCGGAAACTTGTGAAACCAAAGGGGGAGAAAGTAATCGGCCGTTTCAACAAAAACCGGATACCGAGGGTCCAGTTGCGGTAGATAGGTGAGGATGCCCGCCGGAAAGTGAACGATTTTTCGGTTCTGATAGAATACAAAGGCTCCGATCAGAAGGGCATACAGGGGGGCAAGTCGATACCAGCCCGACAGTCTGGGGGGCGTGTAAAACTGGTAAAAGGCGTACATCAGCTGAAAAATAACCAAGAGATGATTCGGCCACAGGTACCGGCTGATAAAAACCGAGGTATGGACCAGACTCACCCCAAGCGAAATCAGAATGGTACTGAAATAGATAAAGCCCGACAGGAGATAAAACTGAAATGCCGCATCCGTACGAAAGGCCGCGTATCCGCCCCTGATTTTTTTACGAAGGATGAAGACGAAAAGAAAAGCCAAGGCAAAAAAGCGGAGGTAGGGCAGGAAGGAAAACCAGCTCCGTTGTTCGAGCGAATACGAAAGCGTAGGGCTCAATTCACCGATGGTAGTAAAGAAGCTTTCCCAGGTGGGAAGCGGAATCCAGGAGTGAGGTTTCCCCGCTTCCGTCTGGATCTGAAAACTAGTAAACCAAAAGGCAGCCCACAGCAGTAGCGTAAGCAAGTGAGCCGCCATCGGCCAGACATACGCCGCTTGCCGCGACCAGAGCCAGAGTACAAAGAAGAAAGCTCCCGAAGCCGCCAGGTAAAACAGGCCAAAATTGTGCGTCAAACTCAGGCCTAGTCCCAGCAGAACCAATAGCCCTAGAAAACCACGATGGCGAGGTTCCGAAATGAGGCGATGAAGCACAACAAAGTATGGCAGACTAATCAGTAAAAACAGGGCATAGGAGCGAACCTGCGTTGCTAAGGTTAAGTTGAGGTAGGTAAAGGCCGCAATCAGCGTAAGGAGCAGAAAGTTGAACAGCGGCGTTCCCAGTAAGGTAGTGCTGTACCAGAAAAACAAAGCCATCGTCAGAGCGAAAAAGACAATGGATACCATTCGTAAAAACTGAAAGTCGAGGGAAATAGCGTGTCCCAACATCCAGTACACATTCACAAATAGGGGAGGGTTGGCGTCCATCCCGCTTACCAGAGCATCATTAGCATGGGCTAGCGAAGGGTCCGAAACGAGCAGATAACTCAGTACCTCATCCATCCACAACCAGTGATCTTTAAAAAATAAAGAAAGGATCAGGCTCAGCGAAAAGATCAGAAAGATCCCGATACTGAGGGGTAGCTTTTGGGTAAACATAGGATTCATGAGGACGCGGTTTGGTGGGAAGAATAAGGCGGTAATACCTAAGGTACGTTAGGCCAGTACAGCCGCTGACTCCGTTACGCCGTACGTCTGGTAAATCTCAAGGTATTGCCGGGCTACCGTCTCTAGGGGGAATCGGGCCCGTACCATTTCCAGTCCTTGTTGTGACAGGCGTCTGTACAAAGCGGCGTCCGTCAGTAACTGATGCATGGCCTCGGTCATCGCTTCGACTTTAGTAACGTCTACCAGCAGCCCACCGTCCTGTACCACCCAGGGGACGGCTCCACTGTCTTTCCCGGCCACAACCGGAATGCCGTAACTCATGGCTTCCACGAGTACCATCCCGAACGACTCTTCCAGCGAACTATGCAGCACGAACGTACTCCGGGAAATATTCTCCAGTACCATTGAATACTTCGTTGTGCCCATAAAGACGACATTAGAAATGCCCTGTTCCCGACAGAATACTTCCGCTTCTTTTCCAGGTTCGAAGGCGGTACCCATGGCCCATAACTGGGCGTTGGGATGCCGTTGAAGCAATGCTTTAAAAGACAGGAGAGCATTGATGTTATTCTTTCGATCGTCCCAGCCATTCACTACTACACTGATAATAGGTTTCGTGGCGGGGGCCGGTTCGCCCAGTTGGTCGGGTAAGGTTACTGGATTAGGTACGACCAGTACTTTCTGCGAAGCCCAGTGACTGACCGAGTCAGCCATGTAGGGTGATACGGCCGTAAACCAGAGACCCTTGCGAAATACCTGCCGGGCCATCAGGAGCAGAAAAAAACGGTTGAGGGTACGAACGTAATTGAAAATCACCTGGGCGTTGTCGTGCACCGTAATGATGGCGTTGGGGGTATAGTACAGAGCCGCCATCGCAAATTCGTAGGTCCAATGGGCATGTACCACTTCCGGCTGAAAGCGATCCAGAATTTCCCGCATCCGCCGCCGCTCGAACCGGTAAAAGTCCAGGTTACGACCGATACGTTTGCCATTGGGGCGAAAGATCCGTTGCCGGCAGGGCACGACCACGTAGGTAAGCAATCCATCTTCTACAATAAAAGACGGCTCGTCGGCACTCAGCGTATCGTCGTGGGTAATGGCCAGAACCCGATGGCCCATGCTGAGATACGCCTTGATTAAATTGGTGATGAGCGGAGCCCCCTCCCGACCCTTGGGATAGGAGGGGTGAATAGCGGAGGCCGGAAGTAAATCCCGGGTAGCGATGAAGCCTAGGATAGCAATGTGCATGATTTCGGATCAATAGGGGTTGAAATGTCTTCTGCGTACGTTTTAGGGGGTAGAAACCTCCGCCGACGTACGGGAAGTCGGAGACTTTATTAAAGCCGGGTACAACTCATCCACAAAACGGCGAATTTTCTGATCCCAGATTAGCCCTTTAGCGATTTCATAACCAGCCAGACCCATCTGGCGGCGTTGGTCGGGATGAGCTGCCATCCATTCCACGCCGCGGGCCAGAGCATCTACCACTTCCGTTTCAGTCGTAACCGGAACTTTGATGCCATTACTACCATCTACTAATTCGCCCTGCCCGTGTAAATCCAGCGTCAGAATTGGCATACAGTACGACATGGCTTCTACCAGCTGGTGCGGACAGGAATCCCGTAAACTGGTGAAAAACAATACGTCCGAATCAATGTAGTACTGCTTCATTTGGTCGAACGAAACCAGACCCACCCAGTTGACGCGATTTTCTACGCCATAGGTTTTAATATAGCCCGGAATGTGCTCAACCATTTCACCCTGACCACCCA
This sequence comes from Siphonobacter sp., assembly GCF_048595215.1. Classification (NCBI taxonomy): domain Bacteria; kingdom Pseudomonadati; phylum Bacteroidota; class Cytophagia; order Cytophagales; family Cytophagaceae; genus Siphonobacter; species Siphonobacter sp. The sequence continues at coordinate 16 of NZ_JBMDWJ010000004.1, read as the reverse complement.
CAATCGTAAGGCGTAC
>NZ_JBMDWJ010000003.1:0-10242 GCF_048595215.1 Siphonobacter sp. | reverse complement strand
GTTGGGGTTTTCACGGATTTAGGACAGACCTGTACGGGCCTCATCGAACATTTCAGCCAGTGCCACGCGGCCTTTCTGGAGGCTAATTACGATGAAGCCATGCTGGAACAGGGACGTTATCCGTATTTCCTCAAGCAGCGTATTCGGGGTGGTCACGGGCATTTGTCCAATCAGCAGGCACTGGATTTGCTGCGTACCCACAAGCCTGCGTACATGAGCCACGTCATTCTTTCGCACTTATCGAAGGAAAACAATTGTCCCATTCGGGCCCGAGAACTGTTCCTGCCGCACATGGATACGACTGAGTTGGTGGTAGCTTCCCGTTTGCAGGAAACGCCCGTTTATCACATCAAGGCTCAGGAAGTGGAGCAGCTTGTAGTTTCTTAACCAGTACAATCTGACCCAGGTGGTAGTGGGTATGTTCAATCATTCCCTGAATATTTCGGTAATAACTGCCGTATTTCTCATCGGTAAAGGCTTCCTCCAGAACAGAGTCTGGTAATTGTTCAACCCGTTGGGCCATCGTTTCGACATCTGACCAGACTTTTCCCAACAGGTTTTCCCACTCTTCCTGTGATTGAATGGGCGGATGGTCAAAGTTGAACCGGTCACTGGCCTGCAGGGGCTGGCCCTGTAATACCCGAAGCTGGGCCATCACGTAATAGTGAATGTGGTAGGTGAGAGCGGCGATGGTGTTTATTGTCAAAACCGGGGTAGTAGCCTGCTGCCAGCTAAGATTCGTCAGGTGTTCTTTCAGGCAAACCGTAGTCCAGTTACCTCCGAAGAAAACATGGCGTAGATGCTGGGCGAGTAGAGTAGCTGTGTTCATAAGGATTTAGAGATAATCTAGTTTGTAAAGAGTACCAAAAGATCAGTACTAAACCAAAGGGTAAATCAGCGGAACGTATAGCTTAGCACGAAGTTTAAACCGATTATCTTGGAAACGATTTATTCAGCTGCCGGAACCTATTTACTAGGACTAAAGTCGCTCACGGCCGAGGTCTTGTGTGTACCCTCGCAATCGTCGGAATATACCATCTGGTTCATTCCCGAAGGGGAAGGTACGTTTCATGCGGACTTTGGTACATTTCCATTCACCGGACCCGTGTTGCTATTCGCTACGCCCCTGCAAATTATTTACCTGGACGAATGTCAGGTACCCGGCGGCCGGATGCTTCAGTTTCACAGTGATTTTTACTGCATTGAATACCATCGGAACGAGGTAGCGTGTAATGGACTTCTCTTCAACAACATTTACCTTGACCCGATTGTACGTCTGACGCCCGACGAAACCCGCCGCTTCGTTTCCATCTTGGATGATATTCAGGACGAAGCCAGTCAGGCTATTCCCTCTGAGATTGTCTTGCGTTCCTATGTACAGCTTTTTCTGGCGAAGTCGAGTACGATCAAAAGGCAGGCAATGGGCCAACAAACGGATCGCCCGGAGAAAGACGAACAAATGGAGCGATTTCGACAATTGCTCGATGAGAATTATCTGACTTTACACAAGCCTTCGGATTACGCGGCTCTGCTGGCCATGTCATCCGATAACTTCACCCGGCGTTGCCAAAAGTATTTCCGGAAAAGCCCTTCCCAACTCATTCAGGAGCGATTAATTCTGGAAGCAAAAAAACAACTGCACCTGACCCGTCAAAGCATTAAGGAAATCGCCTACAACCTACGCTTTCAGGACGAATTCTATTTCAGTCGTTTTTTCAAAAAAATCACGAAAGTATCACCGCAGGCGTTCCGCGAGCAGACGGGCATTTCGATTGTGGCGGATTTGTCCAAGTCTTAGCCTTTTTTGTCCATGTTCCCCCGTGGACCCTTGCTGTAGTTTTGTATCACTCAAACAAACACAGCAATGAAAACGTCAATTCTTCATACCATCGCCCACCTAGATGACCTGGGTAAAACCGTCATTCGCTGGGGTATCGTCGTCGTTTTTCTCTGGATCGGCGGACTCAAATTCTTCACCTACGAAGCCGACGGAATTGTACCCTTTGTGGCGAACAGTCCGTTCATGTCGTTCTTCTACGAACACCCCAAAGAGTACAAAGCCTACATGAATAAAGAGGGAGAATTGATTCCGAAAAATCACGCCTGGCATCTTGAAAACAACACTTACGGATTCTCCAAGGGCTTGGGCGTATTTCTGGTAACAGTGGCGGTACTGGTGGCTCTACACCGGGTCGCTCCGCTGGCGAGTATGGTGGGGAGTATCCTCATCTTTATCATGACGCTCGGTACGCTTTCCTTTCTTATCACTACGCCCGAAAGCTGGGTTCCAAATTTGGGCGACGAACAATGGGGTTTTCCGTACCTGTCGGGGCGGGGACGGCTGGTCATTAAAGACATCGTTATTCTAGGTGGAGCTTTGATAACCATGAGCGAATCCGCCCGCCTGTACCTCAGTCGTCACAGCAACTAATCGATTTTATACAAACATTATACAAACCTTTTCAATCCATCCGATCATGAAAACGATCACCGTTCCTACCAAAGAGCAGGTAAGTCCCGAATCTCAAATCTTATTTGAACAACTCGAAAAACACCTGGGCAAAGTTCCTAATCTATACGCTACCATTGGTTATTCACCCCAGGCCCTAAAAGGCTTGCTGGATCTGGAAGCTACCGTAACGGCTCATTCGGCATTCACGGGAAAAGAGCGGGAAGCGATCAACCTCATCGTATCGCAAGTAAACGCGTGTGACTACTGTTTAGCCGCTCACACGGCCATGGCTTTGAAACGTGGTTTCAGTAAAGAAGATACCCTGGCTATTCGCAGAGGGCAGGTCAATGATCCGAAACTGAACGTCCTTGTACAATTGTCGCAATCCATCGCCGAAAATAAAGGGAAAGCGGATGGTACGCGGAAAGAACGATTCTTTGAAGCAGGCTACACCGAAGCCGCCTTGATGGAATTAGTAGCCTTGATCACGGTTCGAACCTTCACCAATTACGCGTTTGCCTTAACGGAAATTCCAATTGATTTTCCGGCCGCTGAACCCTTGAATTAGTAATGGAATAGGCGTATAATTGAAAGGTCCGTAGGCATTGCTACGGACCTTTTTTGTTATAGTGAATGGAGGGATGTGGTTAAACGGTCTGACCGCCTGTATCACAATAGAAAGTAGTACGCCTTAACGCTCTCCGACCCAATGCGGATAAATCAGTGTTGGGGCGGTAAGGGTAGTTAGTTCTGCCAAATGTTCGTCTGATAAAGACCAGCCTACCGAATCTAAGTTTTCGATCAATTGTGCTTCGTTTCTTGCACCAATGACGATATTAGAAACGGTATCTTGTTGGAGAAGCCAGTTGAGAGCTACTTGCGAAATAGTTTTACCCAGTTCAGTAGCGATCCGTTCCAGTGTATCCACGACCGTATAGAGGTGTTCGTCATCCACCGGCGGTGAGCCTACGGCTCCGCCCAATTGGATGCGTCCTTGGGCAATGGGTTGATTGCGTTTGATTTTTCCCGTCAGCCGGCCCCAGCCCAGTGGGCTCCATACCATTAAGCCCATATGCTGGTCTTTGATCAAAGGCATTAGCTCCTGCTCATAATCACGTCCGATCAAGGAATAATATCCCTGATAGATCACATATTTCTCTAAATTGTATTTTTCCGAAACGGACAGGGATTTCATCAGTTGCCAGGCGGCGAAATTGGAACACCCAATGTACCGGACCTTTCCACCAGCTACGAGGTTATCTAAGGTCCGCAGGGTTTCTTCCAGTGGAGTATGGCTGTCAAAACCGTGCATGAAATACACATCAATATAGTCCGTACCCAAACGTCTTAAGCTATCATGGACAGCATTGATGAGGTGAAAACGGGAGGACCCTTTATCGTTCACCCCTTCACTCATGGTGAATGAACCTTTCGTAGCCAGGATGGTCTTGTGCCTTTTGCCCCGTATGGCCTGCCCCAAAATTTCTTCCGAAGCTCCCTGGGAGTACACATTAGCGGTATCAAAGAAATTGACGCCCCTTTCTATACTGATGTCAATCAATCGCGAAGCCTCTTTTACATCGGTCTGCCCCCACCGTCCGAAGAACTCATTAGTGCCACCGAACGTGCCAGTACCTAAACTTAAGACGGGTACGTTGAGTCCCGAATGACCTAATTTTCTGTATTCCATTTTAATTGATTTCCTGTTGATAATTTAATCCATAACCGATTCTCCCTAGATACCTTTCTACGGTGATGCTCGTTGAAAGGAGTATCTTCCTGGGGATCGGGGGACAAATTTCAGAAGCATTTCAGTATTGTTAAAATAACTTAACTGATACCTTTGTATCATAAATATTATACTTATGCAATGGAATTTGGAATGGCTTCGGACGTTTAGAGCCATCTATGAAACAGGTACTTTATCGGCCGCAGCTCAGGAGTTGTTTATATCGCAACCGGGGGTAAGTCTACACCTCAATTCGCTGGAAGCGTACGCGGGGTACAAGCTATTTGATCGTTCGCCGCGAAAAATGGTACCTACCGAAAAAGGTAAAATCCTGTATAATTTCATCCTTGAACCGCTACAAAAACTGGATAGTGCCGAGCAGCATTTTCACCGACGATCGCAGCCCGAACGGATCACTATCAGTGTAGGGATGTGTTTCGAAACGTTTCAGTATACCTTGGAAGAACACGTAGCGAGTCTACCCTTTAATCTGATTATCAAGTTCTGTTTGTACCCACAAATGCAGGCAGATTTAGACAACGGTTTACTGGACATGATCGTCACCCCTCAAAAGGGTAATCAACAAAACCTGGTTTACGAACCGTTCTCTAAAGAAAGAGTTGTACTCATTGCGGGGAGCAAAACCGATATATCTATACTCGCATGCTTATTAGAAAAAGGCAATACGACAGAAACAAAGGAATTTTTGAAGCAACAGTTGTGGTACAGTACGGCCGGTGATATGGAACACCTGAAAAACTTCTGGTCGAAGAATTTTAGCGAACATCCTGACTTCAGTCCGAATTATATCGTTCCCAATATCAGTTCCATTATTCGTTGTTTGAGCCACAACGAGGGTTTTTCCGTTGTGCCGGACTTCCTTTGTCGGGAGGCACTGGATGCGGGAAAAATCAACGTAGTCTGGCAAGGTAACCAAGCCTGGGAAAATACGCTCTACTTCGGTACCCGGAAGAAAACCATGCACCACCAAGAGCTGGAACAACTCAAAAAATTATTTGAGCAAAAGTGGGAGAGGATGTAAAGGGGGGGCTTTAATTCTATAGAATTTATAAATCGGGATTATCGTTTTTATTTTAAGGGTACGCTCAGTCGATTCTACAAGATCTTTTGTGAAACGTTCGATCAGGTTTCGGAAAGAATTTAATAACCTCTTGCACTAAGAAACTATTATCAACCGTATGCTGAATATTTTCTGCGTGAGTAATACTATAGGTTACTCCATAGCAAGGCCCGTAATAGTAGCCACGGACCTTCCTATACGCATTTCAGTGGAGTATCACGATTGCAAACCAAGAAACGAGTGGATCAATACCGTCACTGAATCGCTTACTGAATGGAAGAAAATCAAAACAATCACCGGAGTTGGGTGGTTAGTAAGAATAATAAGGGCCTAAAAATCCTGAATGAACCCAAGAACAGGTAGTTATAAAATCACGGTTCTTGTTTAGCTTTGATTACAATCTAAGTCCACCGCCTTTTCCGCTATCCGTACTTTTCTTTGATCGGTACACTCGTATTCAGTTCCATTCAATTCCGTACGCTTCCCAATTCGATAACCATATACCCTATTATTCCGCCGAAGGGTTGTTCAATTAAGCTCTATGAACTTACCCAGCGATGGTCTGCCTACCGTTGTAGCCCCAGCGAGTCGATTTTATGCCTTAGATGCAAGCAGGGCTTTGGCTTTGTTGTTAGGCATCTTCTACCACGGCATTGAATCCTTTATCCAGTATAAACCGGAAAAGGCCTACTTCACCCACGACAATACCAGTAGTTCACTACTCGACTTTATCTTTTTTACGCTGCATGCCTTTCGAATGCACGCGTTCTTTGTGATTGCGGGTTTTTTCGCTCATCAGCTTTACCACAAACGCGGCGTAGCTGGTTTTGTAGAGCATCGGTTCAAACGGGTGATTTTGCCATTGGTACTCTTTTGGCCGCCGCTGCACCTCATCTTTCGGTCCTTACGTATTTGGGGACGCCAGCGATTGAGAGACTTTTCTGAAACACCGGAACAGCAGGTGGTTTCCCCTTGGCTTACGTCCTGGAATGAATTCTGGAGTGGACAATGGTTCAACCTCGAGGGATTACTTATGCCGCTATACCACCTTTGGTTTCTGTATTACCTGGTTTTATTCTGCGGTACGGCCCTTTTGGTTCGTCCACTGCTGGTTGCCGTGTTGAACTCAATGGGTAAGTTTCGTCCCCGATTCGATTCGTTCTTCCGCCAGCTCATGTACAAACCCTGGGCCGCCTGGGTGGTTGGGCTAGTGGTAGCGGTCGCCATGCTGCGAATGAATCAGCTTTTTGGCGTGGATACGCCCAACAACAATCTGATACCTAATACCCGTCCCTTTCTGGTATACAGCCTTTTTTTCGGACTGGGTTGGTTGCTACGGCGACAAAGCGAAGTACTACCGCAACTCAAAACGCATCGGCACGTGACACTGTTTTTCAGCGGTTGTTTACTGGCTGGGGTTTACGTATACTTTCTATCGCAGTCCGGCCGGGCTTGGGCTGATACCGGTTCGACCCTGTTCAGTGACCAGGTGTACAAAGCTGGTTACGGATTGGCTTCTACGGGTTTGGTTTTTGCGTTTTTGGGATATATGCTGCACTTCTTCTCCCGACCTAACGCTACGTTTCGCTATTTGGCTGATGCTTCGTATTGGATGTATCTGGCCCATTTTCCGCTGGTGGTGGTGTTACAAATTCTGGTTAGTGCCCAACCCTGGCCTTGGCTGCTAAAAGTAGCCGTCATTTTTGGGGTATCCATTGCTACGCTTTTGTTGAGCTACCAATATCTGGTTCGTAATCGTTGGCTGGGTACGTTACTCAATGGAAAAGCGGTGCGGAAAGGCTAGTTAAGTGGCCGCTGCTAAAAGGATTAAACAAAGAAGTTTTAGTATTTTTGAGAAATGTGTTAAATTGACGCAATTTTAAAACAAGACCTCTTTAATTACTTACCTGACATGAATCGGTTTCGTACAGGAATACTTATTGGTACGTTATGCACCCAGGCTTTACTCGGCTTCGCTCAGCAACCGGTAAAGTCTTTTCCACTCCGTGAGGTACGACTGCTCCCCGGAGCATTTAAAGAAGCGGAGCAAACGGATCTCCAGTACATCATGGCGATGGATCCGGATCGTTTGCTGGCTCCGTATCGGCGAGAAGCGGGCCTACCCTCCAAAGTAGCCAGCTACGGGAATTGGGAAAATACCGGACTGGACGGGCACATGGGTGGGCATTACCTGACGGCTTTGTCGCTCATGGCCGCTTCTACGGGTGATAAGCGAGTGCAAGACCGACTTACCTATATGATCGCCGAGCTAAAACGTTGTCAGGATCAATTGGGCACCGGTTATGTGGGTGGCGTACCGGGCGGCGTTGCCATCTGGAAGGACATTGCCCAGGGAAAAATTGATGCGGGAACTTTTAGTCTGAATTCGAAATGGGTGCCCCTTTATAACATCCATAAAATCTTCGCTGGTTTGCGGGATGCATATCTGGTGGCGGGTAATGAGCAGGCTAAAACGATGCTGATCCGATTGGCCGACTGGATGGTTCAGCTTTCCGCCGGATTAAGCGACGAGCAAATTCAGAATATGTTACGCTCCGAGCACGGGGGACTGAATGAAGTATTTGCGGATGTATCCTTCATTACGGGAGATAAAAAATACCTCGAACTGGCTCGCCGTTACTCGCACCGCGTTATTCTGGATCCACTGGTTGAGCAACAGGATCGGCTAAATGGTTTACACGCCAATACGCAAATTCCTAAGGTTATAGGGTTTGAACGCATCGCCGAACTTAGTGGGGATAGTGCGTACCATCGGGCTGCTCGTTTTTTCTGGGAAACCGTCGTCAAGCAACGTACGGTAGTGATTGGGGGCAACAGTGTGAGTGAACACTTCAACCCCACTAACAATTTCAGCTCGATGATTAGCCGCGTGGAGGGTCCGGAAACCTGTAATACGTACAACATGCTGAAGCTAACTAAGCAGTTGTACGAAGCAGAGGGGACAGCTAGCTACTTGGATTATTACGAACGGGCATTATACAACCATATTCTTTCGACCCAACGGCCGGGTACGGGTGGATTTGTATACTTCACGCCCATGCGGCCCCGTCATTACCGGGTATACTCGCAGGTACCGCAGGGGATGTGGTGTTGCGTGGGTTCGGGATTGGAAAATCACGGGAAATACGGTGAGATGATTTATGCTCACCAGGGTAATGATCTGTACGTCAACTTATTCATTCCTTCGCAGTTGAACTGGAAAGAAAAGGGAGTTACGCTAACTCAACAGACGAAATTTCCGGATCAGGAAAGTACCCGGCTGACGCTAACAACCATGCAACCCCGGAAATTTACGCTGAACCTACGGTATCCGTCCTGGGTGGCAGCAGGAGCTTTGAGCCTGAAAATCAATGGAAAGAAGACGGATGTAACGGCTCAACCCGGGTCGTACATTGCTCTGGAGCGTACCTGGAAGAAAGGCGATCAGATCGAGATTACCCTTCCCATGCAGACGACTACGGAAGCTTTGCCGGATGGATCGAATTACGTGGCTTTCCTGCGGGGACCCATCGTACTGGCGGCTAAAACGGATACCACCGATCTGGATGGCTTGCTGGCCGATGATAGTCGGATGGGACATATCGCAGCGGGGAAAACGTATCCGCTCCAACAGATGCCTTTGCTGGTCAGTAACGAATCACGGATCGAAAAATACCTGAAGCCCGTACCGGGCAAATCGCTTACCTACACGGCTTCCGAATTACTGTATCCGGCCAAGTATCGGACACTGGAGCTTATTCCTTTTTACCGCCTCCATGACGCCCGCTACGTGATTTACTGGCAAAAACAAAGTCCGGAAGGTTTACAGAAAATGCAGGAGGAACTGGCCCGGCAAGAGGCCGCCGCCCAGCAGTTAGCCGCGATAACGCTGGATGTAGTATATGCCGGTGAACAGCAACCCGAGTCCGATCACTTTGTCAAGAGCGAAAAAAGCAATACGGGGCAAAATCAGGACCGTCACTGGCGGGATGCCCGAGGCTGGTTTAGTTATCAGCTCAAAAACCCGAATCAGCAGGCAGATCGGTTGCAGGTGACGTATTGGGGTAAGGATCGAAACCGAAAGTTCAAAATTCTTTTAAACGATCAACCCCTGGCTACCGTCGAGCAGGATGGTCAGAAAGGCGAAGCGTTTTATACGGAAGAATACGCCATTTCCGCCTCTCAAAATGCTCAGGCAGGACCGCTAACGGTCAAGTTTGTCGCAGAACCGGGTTCGGCGACGGGAGGAATTTATGAGGTACGGCTGCTGAAGAAATAAGACCTGCGGGTGAATGGGTCTGGGATTGAAATCCTAGGTTACGGAATGGATCGAGCCTACGGCTCTTATACATGCGTGTAAGAGCTGTAGGCTCGACTAGTTTACTAAGGTCGGATTTTAATCCGACCCTGTCCGGGATTAGAATGGTTAAACACGTAGCGTCTGCAACGCTTTCGTCCAGCGGGCCAGTTCTTTAAACATCGCATCCGCCGCCCGCTCCGAACTATCGGTAGGCTGGAAATTCATCTCATCGTCAAATAGCTTATTGAAAAACGTCAGGGCTACGCTTTCCACGAGCGGTACCATTTTCAACGTCGTGAGTACTTGCTTAAGCACTTGAGCCGCCCGTAATCCACCCGATTGACCGCCGTAACTGACAATGCCCACGGGTTTGTAGGCCCATTCGTGGTAGACGTAATCCAGAGCATTTTTTAGGGGAGCCGTAATACTGAAGTTGTACTCAGCGGTAACAATTATGAAGGCATCCGCTTCGTCAATCTTGGCACTCCACTGCTTCGTGTGCTCGTGTTCGTACTGACGCATGGCAGGGTGTGCGGGTTCGTCCATCAAGGGAAGATTGATTTCGCCCAGATCCAGTATTTCAACCGAGAAATCAGGATGGCGTTGGGCTACGGAAGCTACCCAGTCAGCAATACTGGGTCCTTTACGGCCCGGACGAGTAGTGGAGGTAATGATTTTAA
>NZ_JBMDWJ010000002.1:0-2827 GCF_048595215.1 Siphonobacter sp. | reverse complement strand
GACATTCTTATTACGGCATTGCAAACAGTACAGACGTGTCGGCCCTTCATCAGACTGCTGACGGTACGCTGTGGATCGGCACTCGGTACGGGGGCGTATTTACGCTCAATCTTCAGACCAATACACTGCAATCCGTCCCCGGTTTGCCGGGAGAAACGGATTGGTCTAGCCTTAGTATTGAGAGCATTACCGAAGATCAGTACGGTTTCATCTGGCTGGCTACATTTACGGGTGGGCTCTATCGGTTAAATCATACTAGCAAACAAGGCGTAGTATATTCGGCCGAGAAGCATACCTTACCTACCAACGATTTTACTTATCTGTCTTATGATCCACAGCGTTCCCTCTTATGGGCAAGTACCCGTAATGCTGGATTATTGAAAATTGCCGTCACGCCCCAGTCCATTCGCTTGTTAAAACAGTTTAAACACGAAATCAACAACCTCAATAGCCTCAGCACAGACTATACCTGGCCTTTGTTACAGGGCCGAGGGGGGCAGCTCTGGATTGGTACGATTGGAGGTGGACTGCATCGCCTGTATACCACTTCCAGGGGCGAGGAACGCCTGGAACGCTGGGGGGCGTGGGTTCCAGAAAGCGATATTGAAAGTTTGTTACTCGACGAATCCGGTAACCTTTGGGTAGGCGGGTCCGGTATTTATCAACTGAATCCCCGGACCAAAAAAGTACTTCATTATGACGTAACCGATGGCTTACAGAGCAATTCCTTCAAAATTGGAGCTGCCTACCAGGCTGCCGACCAAACCCTGTTTATGGGCGGTACCAACGGAATTACGTACTTCCGGCCAGAGGCTATTCAAACCAATACCTCACTCCCCAAAATCCAGATTACAGAGCTGCGTATTCATAATCAGCTCATTGCTGTGGGGGATACGCTCAATGGCCGACCTTTGATGCCTGCACCCCTGGCGAATTATTCCTCCATTGAACTTCACTCCAATGAGAACGACTTTTCCATCGAATTTGTGGGATTGCACTACGCTAATCCGCCTAAACAACACTATGCATATCAATTAGTCGGGTATAATCAGGATTGGGTACCCGTGAGTGCCCAACAGCGAACCGCTACGTTTTCTAACCTTCCCGCCGGATCGTATACGTTTCAGGTGAAAGCCAGCAATGACGACGGTGTCTGGTCCAAACAACCCTTTACGTTGTATGTAACCATTTTGCCTCCCTGGTGGAAAACCTGGTGGGCCTACTTGCTTTACCTGACTGGCATTGGCGTAGCCTTTCTGCTGTATCACCGCAATAGTCTTATTCAGCAGCGGCTAAAAAGCGAATTAACGCTGGAACATTACAAGGTTGAAAAAGAAAAAGAGCTGACAGATAGTAAGTTACAGTTTTTCACGAACGTTTCTCACGAGTTACGTACCCCTCTTACGCTAATTCTCGGACCGGTCGAAGAGTTGGCGGCCATGAGTCATGAGCCCATTCATCAGGTTAAGGATAAAATTATGCTCATGCACCAGCAGACCCATAAACTACTGGAGCTGGTAAATGAGCTCATGGACTTCAGAAAAGCAGAATCAGGCCGTATTCAATTAAAAGTTACACCCACGAACATCGTACCCTTTTTAACGGAAATATTTTTGATATTCAAGCTGAAGGCTGAAACGCTACACCTGGAATATACCATTGATGTTCCCCAACAAGATATTTTCCTGTACATCGACCGGACTAAGCTGGAATCAGTGGTGGTTAATTTACTTTCCAATGCCTTTAAGTATTCGTCCAAAGGTGGTTCCATTCAGCTTATGGTCACACTAATGGGCTCATCGGACCATCCGGCCGTGTACGACGAGCAACATCTAACGAATCATTATCTCCAGATTGCTATACACGATCGCGGCGTAGGTATGAATACGACCGAGATGAGTCAAATCTTTAATCCCTACTATCAGGCCACGCACACCGAGTCGATTCAGGTAATGGGAACGGGCATTGGGTTATCACTGGTAAAAAAATACGTAGAAGCCCATCAGGGAGAAGTGCTGGTTACCAGTCAACCGGGAGCCGGGACCACCTTTCTTCTGCGGCTACCCTTTGGCAAAGCACACCTTGATGCAGATACCCTTTGTAAAATACCCGCAGAAGCCCAAATTACTCGGGTAGAACCTACGCGTTCAACACCGACAACCGACCCCGAAAAAAGCTTTTCAGAAGCCCCCCTTCCTTACTCGGCTCATCTGCTAATTGTTGAAGACAATGACGAATTACGGAAGTATCTATACGATTCCTTAGCTAAAACTTATCAGGTAAGTACCGCTACGGATGGAGTCGATGGCTGGAATAAAACCCTGGAACTACTACCCGATCTGGTCATTAGCGATGTGATGATGCCCCACAGTAGTGGTCTGGATTTGTGTCAGAAAATCAAAAAACATCCCAAAACTCTACATATACCCGTATTTCTGTTGACGGCTCGTGCCACGGCTATGCATCAGTTGGAAGGACTGGAAACGGGTGCGGATGAATACATGACCAAGCCTTTTAATGTAGATCTGTTGCGAACGAAAGTAACCGTTATGCTACGGAATCGTTTTTTGTTAAAGGAATATTATCATCGGCAGCTTTTGCTTCAGCCAACGGATCTCATCATTCCAGATGAACAAAAATGTCTACTGGAAAAAGCCATTACTATCATCGAAGCACACCTCATGGATGCAGACTTTACGGTTCCGGTTTTGGTTCGGCAAATGGGAATGAGTCAATCTTCGTTTTACCGTCAAATTAAGACCATTACTGGGAAAACTGTCGTGGAATTAGTGCGGGATGTTCGTCTGAAACGAGCAGCTCAGCTCTT
>NZ_JBMDWJ010000001.1:0-6017 GCF_048595215.1 Siphonobacter sp. | reverse complement strand
TGGAGTTACTCCGACAAACAAAGATTCCCTTTTCGGGGGAACCCGCCGCTCCGTTGCAAATCATGGGGATGCTGGAGACCCGGTGTCTGGACTTTGAACGGGTGATTATTCTATCCGTCAATGAAGGCACGTTGCCGACGGGGAAAAAGCAAAATTCGCTGATTCCGTTTGATGCCGCCCGCGAGTTTGGCCTGCCTACGTACATGGACGCCGACGCGGTGATGAGTTATCACTTCTTTCGCCTCTTACAACGGGCCAAGGAAGTCATCTTGCTGCACACGGTACCCGCTGGTGATGGAGCCAAAGCCGAACCCAGTCGGTTTTTACTGCAACTGGAATACGAGCTGGGTGAACAGAACAAACAGGCTAAGTTGCAGAAAAAGCGGGTCGATTTCGGCTCTGAACGTAGTTTGCAGGAAGAGCTGCCGGTATTACGGATTACCAAAAACGAACAAATTCAGCGGGAAATTCTTCAGTCGCTCGCGAACCGGGGTCTGTACGCGACGCACCTGAACATGTATTACCAGTGTTCACTCAAGTACTACTTCAAACGCATTGCCGGGGTGGCCGAGGAAGAGGAGTTATCGACCACGCTCGAAGCAAACGACTTTGGTACCTGGGTGCACGAAGTGCTTGAACGGATTGACCGGGAGATGATCGAGCGAAACGTTCGCGTGTACGAACGGGCCGATTACGAACGGTTTACGCAGCAGATTCCCAGTCGTCTGGAAGCCGTTTTTCAGGAAAAGTTTCCCGGACAGGTCATGCATGAAGGGCAAAATCTGTTGTTGTACAACCTGGCTAAACGCAACCTGCGAAACTACTTCCAGCTACGCATGGACGAACTCGACGCCGGGTACCGCGTGGAGGTGCTCGCTCCGGAACAGAAGCTGGTGGCCACGCTGGCCTACGGCGAGGGTACGGTGCAGGTAGCTGGAAAGATTGATCGTCTGGAACGAGTCAACGACGTAATTCGGATTGTGGATTATAAAACCGGAAAAGTAGACGCGAAGAACCTGGATCTGAAAGTAAACCAGGACGAATGGCAGCCCATGTTTCTGACCAATCAGAACTGGGACGTGATGCGGCAACTCTGGCTGTATAAATATCTGGTCCTGAAACAAAACGACAAACGCGTCGGCGGCGTAGAACTCTCGGCCACGCAGATCGTACAGCCGGGGATGATCTCCTTCCGAAACCTGGCGGCGGGTTTCATGGCTCAGGAAAATCTTCGCTTCCGTCCGGATGAAACGCCGGAAACGTTTCTTGAAGACAGTGAAGCTATGTTAACGCAGTTCATTGACGAGCTGCTTGATGCCAGCCGAGCCTTTGAACAAACCGTGGACCGAAGTCACTGCGAATACTGCGATTACGCCCGGATTTGTGGACGGGCCAATTAAGGATGATGCCAGCCCCCGGGCTGGCATCATCCTTTTTCAAGCGTAGTAAAACCTTACCCGAATGAAGTATACTCGATTAGGCTCCTCGGAATTAGTGGTGAGTGAAATTGCCTTTGGCGGCATGTCGCTGCAAAAAGATACGGCTACGAAACTACTGCAAAAGGCCTTCGATGAAGGAATTACCCTTTTCGATACGGCGGATATTTACGATCAGGGCGAAAACGAACGCCTCATGGGCGAAGCACTAAAAGACCACCGGAAGGAGATCGTACTGGCGACCAAAGTGGGCAATCAGGAGCGGGCCGATGGCAAGGGCTGGGACTGGAACCCGACGAAGGACTACATTCTGGCCTCGGTCGAAAAAAGTCTGAAACGCCTGCAAACCGACTACCTTGATTTGTACCAGTTGCACGGTGGTACCCTGGATGACCCGATGGATGAAACCATTGAAGCTTTCGAATTGCTGAAAGAGCAGGGAAAGATCCGGGCGTACGGGATTTCATCCATCCGTCCGAACGTGATCGAACAATACGTCAAACGCTCCAGTATCGCCAGCGTGATGATGCAGTATAGCCTGCTGGATCGTCGTCCGGAAGAAACCTGCCTGGAGTTGTTGCACCA
Organism: Siphonobacter sp.; assembly: GCF_048595215.1. NCBI lineage: Bacteria > Pseudomonadati > Bacteroidota > Cytophagia > Cytophagales > Cytophagaceae > Siphonobacter > Siphonobacter sp. Next base: position 3,996 of record NZ_JBMDWJ010000001.1, on the reverse strand, counting down.
GCACAACATCAGCGTACTAGCCCGGGGCAGCGTCGCCAAAGGACTGCTAGCCGGAAAACCCGCGGATACCTATCTCAACTATTCAGCCGAGGAAGTACAGGCCGCTGCTGAGGCGGTACAGGCCCTGAGTACAGATGAACGGAATCCGGCTGCTACCGCCATTCGGTACGCCTTGTACCCGCCCGCCGTGGCAGCTGCGGTAGTGGGCGTTCGGACGGCGGAGCAGTTGCAGGACGCCCTTCGAGCGGGCGACGCCAGCCTGGTTGTTGAGGAATACGCGGAACTCGGTGCTGTACTGGCGGCGAACAATTATCAGGAACATCGAATTTCTGCTTCCTAAAAAGGGTTATCAGAGGTAGAAAGCCAAACGAATGCTCGTATGCTCTTACGTACCATCAAACCCACACGATACTTCTCGGACGAGCTACTCAGCCACTACCGACAACAAACCGATCCGGCTGCGGATGCGATTATTGAACAAGTGGCCGCAGTAGGCGGTCCGGCGGGAGTACGTACGTTCCTTCAGCAACGTACGGAAGGTAAAATTCCGCTGAAAGAGGTACCCGAGTGCCGACGCTTTGTTCGTGAAGAGGGGCGACTGCCCGATTGGGCTGATCCGAAGCAGATGGCTAGCGGCATACGCCTTTTTCAGCGGCATCGTGATACCATTACTTTGTTGCTGGGCTGCCTGTCGCTGCCGTACGCTTACCTGGCTGCCGATGGGGTGCAGGTGCTGGCTCTTTCCAAACGGATGCAGAACGATACGCGACAACGCCTGGAAGAAACCGGGGCTTTTGTCTTTGGCATTACGGAAGCCGAAGCCTGGACGGGAAAGCATCCCAACGCCATCGAACGTATTTTGAACGTACGCCTGATTCACGCCGTTGTACGCTGGTTTTGTCGGCATTCGAATCGATGGAACCCGGCCTGGGGCGAGCCGGTCAACCAAGAAGATATGGCCGGAACCAACCTGACGTTTAGTTATATCATCATTCAGGGCTTACGAAAAAACGGAATTGAACCCGACGAAAAAGAGGCGGAGGCTTACCTCCATTTCTGGAAAGTGGTAGGCTACCTCAGTGGCGTACCAGAAGACCTGCTACCCGAAAACCTGCGGGAGGGCTACGTACTGGGGCAATCCATTGCCCGGCGATTGTTCCGACCTTCGCCCGAAGGACAGCAGTTAACTCAGGCCTTGCTACGGGCACTGGAAGATACCGTACCCGAAGGATTAAAGACTCTTCCGGCGGCTCAGATGCGGTTTTTGCTGGGGGATGAGTACGCGGATCAACTGGCATTGCCGGCGGTACCGTTGGAAAAAAGACTGGTTCGCTTGTTACCCATGCGAATTTTTTTCCGACCCTGAGGCCTACACTGGTTTGATATTTTCGGGAGAACTAGCCAATTTGCGGCCTTTTTCAGACTGAACGCCATCCGCTGACGGACTGAAAAGGCGAGTGCCCAATTATTCATGAAAAGACGATCCGTTCGTCAACAGCCAGCAATTCTATGACTTTCGAAGAAGTAGACACTAAAATCAAGCAACTCGCCGCTCAGAAAGGCGGTACGGGTGACGTAATCAAATTTCAGACCGATGAGGGAAACATCGTCATTGACCGCGATGGTACCGTAACGAACGATGATCGCGAATCGGATGTTACCATTGGCATCAGTGCCAAAGATCTGGGCAAACTCATGACGGGTGATCTCAATCCGATGACGGCTCTGATGTTCGGTAAAATTAAAATTACGGGTGATATGTCGCTCGCCATGAAATTGCAGTCGCTGTTTTAAGTCGCCTTCAGGGCGGTTTATTGCCGCAGAGGCTGTTGATTCTGGTCAACGGATAAGCCGCCCTGAATTCCCCTTCTCATGTCAGGTACGTTTACTTCCACCATTTGTGCCCTCGCTACGCCGACGGGTATCGGGGCCATTGGCGTCATTCGGGTCTCAGGACCAGAAACCTTTCCCATTGTTCAGAAGCTTTTTCGGGGCAAAAATTTAAGCGAACAGGCAACGCATACCCTTCACTTCGGAACCATTCGGGACGAAGCCGGGCAAATTGTGGATGAAGTCTTGCTCAGCTTATTCCGAACGCCGCATTCCTATACCCGCGAGGACTCCATTGAAATTTCCTGTCACGGGTCCAACTTTATCATCCAGAAGATTCTTCGTCTGCTCATTAAAAACGGCTGCCGGATGGCCCAGCACGGCGAATTTACGCAACGAGCTTTTCTGAACGGGCAACTCGATCTGGCTCAGGCCGAAGCCGTGGCTGATCTGATTGCCTCGGATACGGAAGTCAGTCACCGGGCGGCGATTCACCAGATTCGCGGGGGATTTTCGAAAGACATCGCTCAGTTACGCGAGCAACTGATTCACTTCGCTTCGCTGATTGAACTAGAACTTGATTTTGGCGAGGAAGACGTCGAGTTTGCGGATCGTACGCAATTGCGTCAGCTCATCAGTAACATCCGACAGACCTTACGTCCCCTCATTGACTCCTTTGAGTTAGGCAATGTACTGAAAGAAGGTGTGCCGGTAGCGATTGTGGGACCGCCCAACGCCGGAAAATCAACCTTGCTCAATGCTCTTTTGAACGAGGAGAAAGCCATTGTGACCGAAATTGCTGGTACCACCCGCGATGTCATTGAAGACACGCTAGTCTTAAGTGGAATCAAGTTTCGCGTGCTGGATACGGCAGGCATTCGGGAAACCAGTGATCGGGTAGAGGCCATCGGCGTCGAACGTTCGCTGGCCGCACTAGACCGGGCCGAAATTATTCTCAAGCTAAGCAGTACAGATGTGGCCAGTGCCGAATTTGAAGCTCTGTTCGCGGCTCGGGTACCGGAGCCCGGACGAGTGATACGTATTCACACCAAAGCGGATGTGTACGAGGATCCTTCCGCGGATTTTTCCATTTCTGCCGCCACCGGCCAGGGCATTGAAGAACTCAAGCAACGCCTCGTGGACCGCGTAAACCTCCAGCGGACTAACGACACCGTAGTGACTAATCTTCGCCACTACGAACACCTAACCGCCACCGATACCGCCCTGCAACGTGCCCTCGAAGGCCTCGATGCCGGCATCTCCCAGGATTGGCTAGCGATGGACATCCGCCAATCCCTGGTACACCTCGGCGAAATAACCGGACAAATAACAACGGATGATTTGCTGGAGAATATCTTTTCTAAGTTTTGTATTGGCAAGTAATCTTGCCAAAGTAAATAATTAGTATCTCTAACAAAGTATATGTAATGGTCTGATAGTTAGTAGTTAGGCCCTTATGTATGCTTTGTTATATTTTGTGATAGTATCGGTTTGTTTTGTAAATATTTGTACCTTCGTTGTACCTCGAGCGGGTTTAGGTCATGCTAAGTCCGTTTTTTAGGCGAGATTGTGGCACTTAATTACACTTAACGACACTAAAGTCATCTTAATGAGTTCTAACATTGAGGTACAAAAAGTCTGTGAGCATTGTGGAAAGGTCTTTACGGCCCGTACCACTAAAACAAGGTATTGTTCTCATACCTGTAACAGCAAGGCTTACAAGGCAGGCGTGAGAGTTCAGAAGATACAATTGACTGTTAATCAGCCAAAGAAAGAGTCTGGCCTTAATCTAGAGGACATAAAAGCAAAAGAGTTCATGACGGTCAAGGACGCAGCTAAGCTATTGAACAGTTCAGTAAGGACCATCTATCGGCTCATTGATGAAGGAACGTTGAAAGCGACAAATCTAGGCGAGAGGAAGACGACCATTAAACGCTCCGAAATTGATAAGCTGTTTACTAGACCAGCCCCAATAGCGATACAGGAGCCTACTATACAGGAGCTAGACTCTGACGAACCCTCTTATACGCTTGCCGAGGTTAGAAGCAAGTATGGCATCTCAGATAAAGCCTTGTATGAAGTCATCAAGCGTAACCAGGTTCCTAAGCTACAAAAGGGTAGGGTGGTGCACGTCTCCAAGCTAGCTATCGATCAAATCTTAAATCC